>CAZUDS010000018.1:0-10095 GCA_964619425.1 uncultured Candidatus Saccharibacteria bacterium | reverse complement strand
TGTGATTTGGTGCTTGTAATTTGGTGCTTATTTGTTATTTGGTGCTTGGTGCTTGTGATTTAGGTTACTTTTGGTGCTTGGTGCTTGGAATTTAAAGAAATAAAAAGTGTAAACAACGCTCGAATTTCTTACACTATCCATCCTAATTCTTTTCTGCTGTTAGCCCTAACTTCAAATCATTGATGACATTCATATAAGTAATAAAAGCATCGTAAGGGTTATCGTAGGGATTAAAATATTTATGGACATCGCCGTCAGCAAACCATTTAGTGCACATATAATAAAAATGGTCGGCTGTTTGCAGTTTTTGCCAGTTCTCTATTGTCTCTTTATCTTTACTGGCGAGAATTTCTTTTTCTAAAGAATAAATTTTTTCCGCTGCTGTCTGCTGCATCTTATTGCCCAGCCAGGCGCTTAAGTCCCTTTCTACATCAGCCCAAGAAACAATATGGGGAAAATCCAGCTCTCCTACTGGTTTGTATAATTTTATCACTTCTGATGGAGTTTTGAAAGTGTTGTCTGGATGCCTTAAAACCTCATGGGGAAAAGTTTTTAAGAAATCAAAGATTCCAGTAACTTCCCACTGATGTTCGCCAAAGGTCTCGTAATCCATAAATAAATTCACCACCTCTCCGTTACCGTTAGCCCGATTTATCCAGGAAGCGTATTTATCTGCTGTCAGGGGCCATTCTGACCAATCCCTGGTGGAGAACCGAAAAGCAATATCATCGCTGAGCCGATAATTTTTCAAAAGTAATTTTATTTTATGAGCCCCCTTGGCCTGATAAAGAAAATTCGGCGACCGCCAGCCCAAAATATGGTCAGCCCCTTCGGCTAAAATTCCTTTATAGCCCATATCCTGAACAAATTTTGCCATTTCATTGTTAAACATCAGTTCAGTATTTCTAAAAACTTTCGGCGTAAAATCAAACAATTCTTTTATTTTCTTTTGGTGAAGTTTAACTTGTCTTTTAAATTCTTCTTTGGAATAAAGATAAGCCAGAGAATGATAATAGGTCTCAGACAAAAGCTCTGCGCAGCCGGTCTTAACTAAATCCTGAAAACTTTTAATTACTTCCGGAAAACTTCTTTCTAACTGCTCTAAAAGAATACCAGTAATGCTAAAACTCACTTTAAATTTTCCTCTCGTATCCTTTATTAAATCCAACAAAATCTTATTGGTAGGAAGATAACTCTTTCTAACAATCCTTTCTAAATAACCCCTATTTTTCTCTTCGTCAAAATAGGGCTGATTGTTGCCAATATCAAAAATAGAAAATTTTCTCAGTCGCAGAGGTTGATGGACGTGGAGATAGAAACAAATTGAAGGCATAATAATTTCGCTTCGCGAAATACGCTGATTTACCCCGTTAGAGGATATAAAGTTTTAGTGAAAGAATAAGGAGAACAATCCTCTAACGGGGTTTACGCAGATATCAACGCGGATTTACGCTGATAATAATCTGATAAAAGTTGATCGTAGATCTCAATGCATTTTTGGGCTGAGTCCTGCCAACTGAACCTTTTTGCTTCTTGGCTGCCGTTTTCTTTTAAGGACTCATAAAGTTCCGGATATTCAAGAACCGCCAATATCTTGTTAGCCATTTCCTCTATATCCCAGAAGTCAACTTTTAAGCAATGAGAAAGAACCTCTGAAACCCCTGATTGCTTAGAAATTAAAACCGGGGTCTGATTAAATAATGCTTCCAAAGGCGTCAAGCCAAAGGGCTCAGAGACCGAGGGCAAAACATACAAATCAGCCATTTGATAGGCGCGAGCCAAGGCCTCTCCTCTTAAAAACCCGGCAAATAAAACCTTGTCGGCGATACCGAGCCAGGCCGCTGTCTCTATAATTTGGATTTCCATATCGCCGGCGCCGGCAATAACAAATAAGACATTGGGGTTTTTCTCCAATACCTTTTTAGCGGCTCGCAAAAAATAGTCAGGTCCTTTTTGAATAGTTATTCTACCCACAAAAAGAACTATTTTTTTGCCCGCTTTTTTCAACCCCTCAAGATCCCCTTTTTTCTCTTTGGGGCGCGGAAAATCTTCTTGTTCCAGCGCATTGTAAACCACTTCTATTTTCTCCGGCTCAACACCATAATGTTGAACAACTTTATTCTTTGTAAAATTACTGACAGCAATTACTTTATCTGCCTCAGAAAAACTCTGTTTTTCTATTTCATAAACCCTTTGATTGACATTATTACCTCCTGTTCGGTCAAATTCAGTAGCGTGGACATGAACTATTAAGGGTTTGCCGGAGACCTTTTTGGACTCCAATCCGGCGGGAAAACTCAACCAGTCATGAGCGTGAATAATATCAAAGTCCTCAGAAAGAGCAATTTTTCGGGCTTCTTGACCATATCTCAACACCTCTCCAAACAAATCAGGACTATAAATACTTTGTTCTTTATTGTTTTGAAATAAATCCCGATAAGTTATTGAAGTAATATAAGGCAGAAGCAAAGAATTAATTCCTTTGATTTTTATTTTTAAGGGAACATCGGCAAAAATTATTTTACAAAAAGAGGATTGACAATCAAGCTTCTTTGGCAGAACAAAAGTAATTTTGATTCCCTGATTAGATAGGGCTTTGATTAAATATTTGCAGACAACCCCTAATCCGCCGCTATTAAAAGGCGGAAACTCCCAACCAAACATTAAAATTTTAAACTGACGATTAGATTTCATCTACAAAAAAACGAACATGGACAGAAGACAAGCCCCAGTGTTAAATTTTCGCTTACAGAGGACGGACTTCCACGCTCAGATTTAAGGTCTTGAGATAATTTTTGAAATCCTTGCCAACCTCAGGGTGCTGCAAAGCAAGCTCAACGACTGTCTTTAAGTATTCTAATTTATTACCGGTATCATAATATTTAGCATTTTGAATTTCACAGGCATAAAACGGGAAGCCCTGCCGGATAAGCTGGTTAATCGCTTCAACAAGCCAGACCTCTCCCCCCTTGCCTGGTTTTTGGTTCTTAATAATCTTAAAAATTTCCGGGGGCAGAATATAAGCGCCATGAGTGGCTAAATTAGAAGGGGCTTCTTTGGGTTCAGGCTTTTCAATGATTTTTTTGATTTTGAAGACATTGTCTTCCCCTTTCTCTATATCAGCTATACCATACCGGGAAACTTGCTCTCTCGACTCTATCTTCACAGCAGAAATTACTCCCCCCCTATATTTCTCAAAAACCTTGAGCATTTGGGCTAAGCGGGGTGGTTGGGCCATAATGAATTCATCACCCCAGACCACGGCGAAAAATTCATTATCAATAACTGGCTTAGCGGCAAGAACGGGAATAGCATTGCCATACTTTTCTCCTTTTTGCCTGATATAAATGAAATTTGCCAACTCAGAAATTTTTCTCACTTGAGCCAATTGTTCTTCCTTGTTAGATTTTTTGAGAAAGTCCTCTAATTCTTTGCAATTATCAAAGTGGTCTTCTACTGCTCTTTTTTGACGGCCGGTAATGATGATTATGTCTTGAAGACCCGAAGCAATTGCTTCTTCAACAACATACTGAATAACGGGTTTGTCAACCACGGGGAGCATTTCCTTGGGCATTGCCTTTGTCTGAGGTAAAAACCTTGTACCCAGGCCAGCGGCTGGTATAATGACTTTGCGAATTTTATTTTTCATAAACGCGATGCTAATATACGAATTCATGCGAATGATCCGAATATGCAACTAAAGGGTTTGTCTAAAAAGCAAGAGGTGAATTCTAAATTTTTTTCCTTAAAAAAGCCGGTTTATCCCATTTGGCTTCTCGGTCTAATAATTCTTTTTCTATTTTTCTAATCTCTTTTTTAATATCTAAAGCGCTCCTTCTTTTATTGTTTCCTATTTTCTTGAGTCCAATGGTCTTATCTTTTAATTTAATCCTTTTTCCCAACAAGAACTTATCTTTTTTATCGGGTAAAATCTTTTTGATTTCTTGGTCGGACTTGCTCGGACTGGCTTTTTCAGCCCCGGTATCTGCCTGACTCAAAGTCCTTTTTTTAACCGCCTCGGGGCCTAATCCCCCCTCCTGCTCTTTTTGTTTGTCATTTTTCTGTTTATCGTTTCTCTGCTTTTCGTCTTTCTGTTTATCATCTTTCTGCTTTTCGTTTTCCTGTTTTTCGCTTTGCCTTTTTGTTTTAGGCGCGACTCTTGGTTCCCGAGAAATTACCGCGAGCGGTTCTTTTTTCTTAAACCCTTTCTTCTCTTTATCACCTAAAGCCAAAAGGGTCACCTTGATTTTCTTACCATAAGAAGACCGCTGAGAAATACCAAAAATAATTTTGGCTTGAGGATTTTTCTCATAAATTAATCTGGCAATTTTTTCAACCTCAGAAATTTTCAGATATTTATCCCCGGCTATACCAAAAAGAACTCTTTTTGGATTTTTGAGTTCATATTCATAAAGAGGATTTTGAAAAAGAGGTCGGCCAATCTTAATCGCCCTATCTTCGCCCTCTGCCTCCACGCTTTGAAGATAAGCTAATTTTTCTTTACCTTTTAAGATTGTCTTTAAGTCGGAAAAGTCAATATTGATAAGGTTTGGTGAATAAAGAAGTTCAATTAAAGAACCCAGTGATTGGTTAAAAATTTGATTAATTTTAGAAAGCGCCTCCTGGAGAGGTGTTTTTTTATCAATCAAACGGAAAATTCTTTGATTGGAAATTAAAATCAAGCCCTCTAAAAAGGGGGTAATTTTTTCTAAGCACTTTTTGGCAATCAGATTTTTTTTCTCACCTTCAAACTCAAAGGGCAGAGTAAAAACGCCCAAAACGCTACTACCAGCTTTCTTGGCTGCCTCGGCAAAAACAGGCGAAGCGCCAGAGCCCGTCCCTCCTCCTAATGAAACCACTAAAATAGTTAGATCCACTCCTTGAAATAATTTTTCAATTCTCTTTCTTGCTTTTTGGGCAGCCATTTCTCCTAAATAAGCATCCATACCAGTCCCTAAATTATGAGTGGTCTCTTCGCCAAAAGGGAAAACCTTACATACTTTGGCTATTTTTTTTAGGGCTTGTAAATCGGTGTTAGCTGCCAAAAAATGGACTTTCTTAAACCCGGAAGCAATTTCCGCCACAATAGAGCTCCCCCCGCCGCCAATACCAATAATTTTAATCTTAGGTCTGGGCAGTCGGATCGTTTCCTGTTTAGATATGGAGACCCTCCTCTTCCTTGTTGGTAATTTCTTGACTCTTTTTACTTTTTTTACTTTTTGGGAATTTTGTCCTTTTGTCGCCATTATATTGTTTGGTTAAGTATAATATAAAAACTACGGCGTCAAATCTTAGAAATGACGAAATGAATTCATGGTACAGCGGGCCCGACCGGACTCGAACCGGCAACCTCATCCGTGACAGGGATGCGATCTAACCAATTAATCTACGAGCCCCAAAACTAATGATGGACTACTCCTTGAAATGTGTGATATATATGATACAATGAGTACACACAGGCATTGCTCTTCAATGCGCTAAAAAAATAAATAACCATAACTGAAAAAACTATTCCTAATTTTCTTGAATCAATTGAATTTATCGTCATAGAATACGGTTCGCTTGGAATATTTTTTGTTGCCCTGCTTGAAGGAATTATTGCCCCTATCCCTTCACCAATAGCGCCTATGACAGCAGGGTTTTTTATGTTAAGGGCCGGACAGAATTTTTTTGAAATCTGGCAGAATGTGGTGTTTATGATTGTCTTGCCAGTTACTCTCGGCGCCACTCTTGGATCCCTGCCTCTTTATTTTCTTGGACACTTTGGCGGCAAGCCTATCATCATAAGATATGGAAAATGGCTTGGTTTAAGTTGGCAAAAGGTAGAAAAAATCGAAAAAAAATTGAGCCGTGGTTGGAGCGAAGAATTTGTAATTTTTGGCTTACGGGCAATTCCCATCTTCCCCAATTCGGCTATTTCCGGCCTTTGCGGGCTAATCCGTTATCCTTTCAAAAATTATATAATCGTTACCTTATTTGGCTCTTTTGTCCGGGCTTTTGTTCTTGCGATTATTGGCTGGCAAATAGGCGAAATGTATGCTGTTTATGCCAGGACTATCTCCGAAATAGAAAAATACGTTCTTTTTGTCTTTTTGGGAATCGGGGTCTTTATCTTGATTTGGCTTTTTAGAAAAAAACGTTTTCAACGATCAACCTAACCCTGAAAATGAAATCAGAGTGGGCTTAATTGAAAACTGAAAAATCTACGCCTTTCGCAATTTTATTTTTCAGTTTCTAATATAATAACATGATTGAAGAAATTTTGCCAATAATTATCCTTCTTTTGCTTGTCTTCTGGATTTTCCACAAGATAGAATTGCTTCAATTGATTAAGGAAATAAAAAATTAGCATTAGAGCGCTAAATTCTAACCAAGGAAAACCGCCGGACTTTAATCGTGAAGAATATCAATTCTTCAGAAGGTTTATAATCTCCGCTGGACAAGCCATTTCTGCCTCTTTGGCGCAATCCGGTTCTTTTATTTCAAGCTCAAACCGGCCGGTCTTGACGTTCTTTTTCCCTCCTTTAAGCGCGGATCTTCCGTCCTCTGACATTTCAAAAAACTTCGGACATAAAACAACGCAACTGCCGCAGCCAATACATTTTTCTCTTTGAAGAATAATCTTCATACCAATTTTAGCCAAGAAGGCAATTTATTTATTTTCTGGAAAGATATTCGTGAACTGATAAGACTGCTTTAGCGCCCTCTCCTGCGGCAACAACAATTTGTTTCCATTTTATGTCTGTAACATCGCCAGCCGCAAAAATGCCTTCAACTGAGGTCTGATTGCTTTTAGGATCAATGACTATCTCTCCCGCGACATTCAATTCTAAAATATCTTTGACAAAATCAACGCTGGTCGCAGATCCAACATGAATAAAAACGCCTGTTACTTTTAATTCTTTTATTTTTTGGATCTCTTCGTCTTGGTAAAGAAGAACGGAAACAAACTCTTCGCCTTTAATCTCTTTGGCGATGGCTTT
This sequence comes from uncultured Candidatus Saccharibacteria bacterium, assembly GCA_964619425.1. GTDB lineage: Bacteria > Patescibacteriota > Minisyncoccia > Minisyncoccales > CAZUDS01 > CAZUDS01. The sequence goes on along the minus strand of CAZUDS010000018.1, from coordinate 3,112 downwards.
AATAATGAACTCCACCTTACCTGTCTCTTCAAGCCTCTCCTGAAGTATTTTATCGCCAATAACTTTTGAAGCCCGCTCTAAAACATATATCTTCTTAGCGTATTTTGTTAAATCAAGAGCTGATTCTAATCCCGCATTGCCACTACCAATTACAGCTACTACTCTATCACGAAACAAAGGAGCATCACAGACCGAACAAAAACTCACTCCCCGGCCTTCAAACTCTTTTTCTCCCGGCAACCCGAGATGTCTTGGTTTTCTGCCAGAAGCAATAATAAGGGTTTTGGCTGTATATTCTTTGGCAACTTTTGTCTTGACTAAAAAGTTGTTTTCTTTTTTAATTACCTTCACTACTTCCTGCCCCTCTTCAATTTCTACCTGATAGTCCCTGATATGTTCTCTGATTTTTTTAATGAATTCTATGCCAGAAATGGATTTGATGGCAGGGTAATTCTCAATAACACTAGTAATTAAAACTTGCTCTCCGCCTATCTTTTGAGCCAAAACCTTAAAATCCAATTTTTTACGCGCCGCATAAATGGCGGCTGTTAACCCAGCCGGACCACCACCTATAATAATTAAGTCAAGCATATATACTTTGAATTACGAAATAGAAGTTTTTAAGGATTATTACAGCTGTCCACACTCTTTTTAAGCACAAGAATCTCGCTGATTGACGCTGACTCGCCCCGTTAGATAACTTCGTATCTAACGGGGTAAACTGATTATCGCTGATTATTGTATTTTGTAATTGAAGGATATATAATATCTTACCAAAAGAAAGCACTGTGGTCAAACCACGGTGCTTTCTAAGGCCCTGCCTTCTCTCCAGAGTATCTGAGAAAAGTAACCAAGTGGGTGTCCGCAGATGCTGACCACGGTCAACACCAATTAGGACTCCCAATGAAAACAGTTGTTCCAGATTCTACTAGAAAGATTTCAGCAGAGCCACCTTCATTATATCTTTTAACCAGAATGGCTGTCAACCTCGCCTAAACAAATTCCAAATCCCAAATTCCCTGGACGACTTTAGGCGGACTCCCCGTAGGGCTGCATTACAAATTTTAGGTTTGTTTTCTAAAGCCCCAACACCTCTACCATTTGTTTTATTAAAGAAACCGTCACCGGCGCTGCTAATAAGCTGTAGGATTCAACTCCTTCGTCGTCTAAAATAATCCAGGGCTTTTCAATTATTTTTACTTTTTTTTCTTTGCTGTCCCACTGATAACTATATTCGGGAGTAATCTCGTAATCATCAACAAATTTTTGAGTAACTTTTATTGGCAAAGAATTTCTTAAAAGGACTTTGGAAACCCCGTAAAGCGAGAAGGCCTGCTCTATTAATTTTTCATCTAACCTTAGCCGTTCTTTTATTGGCTTAATGCCTAACTCGTCTCCTTCTTTGGCAACCATCTTTACTCCCTGACATTTAGGATTATCGCAAACCAAATAAAATTCTTTATTTTCTTGGTTATGACCAATTTCAGAAGTTGGAAGCAGTTTTAAGTTCCTTGAGGTCTGGCATTGAGGACAAATTCTTCGCCATTTAATTCTCTCATTAATGACGCTTTCAGGAACGTCAATCAAAATAAAAATATCCGGGTCTTCTCGATAGCCAACCAAATCCCGGAAAAACAAAGAGTAAGAAATCTGATCTAAGTCCCGGGGGAAGCCGTCAATAAAAAGGGTTTTCTTTTCTCTCTTAGCTATTTCTCTTTTTACCAAGGTTAAAATTAATTCGGTTGGCAAAAGGGTCTTAGTGTTTCTTTGCTCTAAGGCAGAAATGATTTTTTCAAAAGGAAGCCAACCCCGATAATTCTTCTCTAAAAAGGAGTAAAATTCCTTTTTCTTTTTTTCATCCTTGAGTTCTTCATCAATCCCCCTGACCATATCGCCAACTGAAAAATGGTCAATTTTTTCCGGAGCAACCACCTCAGCAAACATTTTAGAATAAGTTCCTTTGCCGGAATTTTTCTTTCCCAATAGATAAGCAACAAAAGTATTCTCTTTTAAGTATTCTCTTAATTTCTCAATTTCTGGTCCGACTTTTAATTCAAAATATTCCTGACGCTCTTTGGGATTAGTTAAATTAAATTTTGGCCCTCTTTTTTTGGTCTTGAAAATTGGAAATTTCATAATTTTTCACTTCGTGAAAAACGCTGATTCGCGCTGATTTCTACGCTGATTTAGGCTGATGAAAATATTTTATCGAATTGTTACCCTTGTTCCATCAGATATTATCTTAATATCACCATTTAAGTCGGTTCTTAGAACGGTTATACCATACTTCTCTAAGGTTTCCAAGGTCTCTTGGTGGGGATGGTCGTAGCGATTGTCTTTGCCAACAGGAATAACAGCAATTTCCGGAGAAACCTTTTTAATAAATTCCTCAGCCGAGGAAGTTTTGCTTCCGTGATGAGCCACTTTTAGGACATCTGAGTCCAAATGAGCTTCTCTGCTTATTAACTCTCGCTCGGCCTGTCTTTCTATATCAGCCGTAAATAAAAAAGAATCTTGATTATAAACTAAACGAGCCACAATTGAAGTATCATTGATCGCTCTTCCTCCCCTAATTTTTTGTCCTTGAAGATTTTCAGCCGGATGTAAAATATCAAGGTAAATGCTCTCCCCCACTTCCATTCTCTGGCCGGCCTGAGCAATGAAAAGGACGGCATTTTCTTTGGTAATAAGTTCTACCCACCGCTGATGAGCAGAGGTTTCAATTTCAATACCGGTCCATAAAATTTTATTAATCTGATACCTTTCCAAAACCATTAAAAGGCCATTTAAGTGATCGGAGCTGGGATGAGTTAAAACCATTAAATCAATCGTCCTATCCCAGAAAGGCATTGCCTCTGCTAATTTTTCTAAGACCTTTGAGCCAGGCCCTCCATCAATTAAAATCTGATGCCTTTGGGGGGTCTCAATAAAAATTGAATCTCCCTGGCCAACATCAAAAAAAATCACCTCCAAAAATTGAGGCCTGGCTAAATCATAAACTACCAGCCAGGCAAGAAAATTGGCAAAAAAGAGAAAGATTAAAAGGAAATTAAGAAACTTGTTCCTTTTGAAACGCATAACCTTATTTGTAAGAAATCCGAGCGTTGTTTAC
>CAZUDS010000017.1:0-10155 GCA_964619425.1 uncultured Candidatus Saccharibacteria bacterium | reverse complement strand
CTGAAATCTAATTACTTTCCTTCCTAAATCTGTAAACTTAAACTTCTTCCGAGATTTATTAAGTTGAACAAGATTTAAAACCTCTAAAAGATTTTTAAAAACTACCAATCCTGTTCCCCAGCGAGCTGAATCAAGATTATCACCATAAGCAGTTTTCCAGCCGATTCTGAACTCTTTTCTTATCGTCTCTAAAGTAAGGTCTAGAGAAATCCAATCTTGGTTAGATTCTATATCAAAATCTCTTAATAGCAGCCAAAGAAATTCCTGATTATATTGAAGGACCCTGGCTATTTTATCACCGTTTTCAGTATATTGAAGATAAGCCCAACTTAGATAATGAATAAATCCTTGCCAAATTAAGTTAAACTTAACCCGAGACGATAAAGAATCGAAAAGGCTTTTTGCTCTCTTTACTATCCTTAATCTTCCTTTGTATCTCTTGCTTATCCTTAACACCTCGGCCAAAGCATCAAGGGTTCGGATATAAGGCATTTGATCTTGGCTCCGAACCCTAAAAATATAGTTACCGACCTTTTCCTCCATCGGCTTTTTTCTTATTAAAAATTCATTGATTTCTGTCAAAGATTTTAAGTTCAAGTTTTTAGTTTGAGTAAGTTTGGGGGCATTTTCTTCTACATATTTTAAAAACCCTAAAAAGTCCTGATAAAAAGGATTATTCTCAACCTCTTTGTCTAAATAAGGCACCTTTTTAATAATTTGTTGATCCGCTAAACCTCTTAACATATGTTTGGATTCTCGGACAAAAATCTTCTTTCGTCAAATTCCCCAAATCCTTCACCCCAATATATTTTAACCTACCTCTTTCTGCCATAATTTTACCCCGTTAGAAAGTTGTTTTTCAAGCCCGTAGAAATGATGTTTGTCTGGTTAATGTGGCAATGCGGGCTTTCTAACGAGGTTTACCTGCCCCAATTCCTTCGGGATTTGTTTTTTAGTCATAATTTGCAATCTTTTACCTGTTTTAAGCTATTATAAGCTATCCACAGGGTAAACCCCTTGACAATGAGTATACATTTGTTATTATTAAAACATCACTATGAAAAAGACCCTGACGGGGCTCGTCCCCGTTGGGGGCTTTTTCTTTTTAGAACCGCTTCATCACTTTTTTCTTAATCATGTCAAGATAGACAATTGGTATATTAAGTTTCCGTAAAAGAAAAGAGCATTTGTTGCTTGGCGAAACAAGAGAGCGAAAAATTCCTTTTTCTTTCAAAAAAGACACAAGGCAAGCATAGTCGCCATCGCTCGCCACGAGTATCGCCCTCTCTAATCTGCCTTCGTAAAAATCGCGAGCTGTCTTCAATACCAACTCGGCATCACAATTACCTTTTACCCTGCCACTGCCATCGTAGCTAACTTCTTTATATATAAGCACGTAACCGCATTCTTGTAGTTTTGTATAGATTTCTTTGTTTGCCGAAACCAAACCAATAAAGAGATAAGCGGTGTCAATGTCATATTTGTCGCGGAGCCATACTCGGAAACGTTGATAATCAAGCACCCAACCGAGGTTTTTGACACCTTTGTAAAGATTGGAGCCGTCTATGTAGGCGATAACTTTTGTTGTTTTTGTTTGTGTGGTCATTATGATAATTTCTCAAAATCCTCTTTCTGTCTCTTCTTATTCTCTGTCATATTTTTTTATTTTCAATATTCTTCAAATTCTTCTCAATTTCTTTTTCTAATTTTTGGCTTTCTCCGAAATATTGATTTAATTCGCCGGTTAATTTTTTCGCTTTTTTCTTTACCCTAAAAATATATCCTATTTTTCTTCAAACCATTCTCCGCCCACAACAGCACCCCTTTCTTTGGCTTTTTTGAACGCCTCTTTTAATTCCTCCTCTGTTAGTTCTCTCCCCTGTTCCTTGGCTAATTTCATTGCCTGGCAAATTGGGCAATCGTCAAAAAATTCTTCGTCTTTTATTTTTTTCTTTTTGTCCATAATTTTTTTATTAATTCTTCATCTTGCTCCGCCTGCCCCGTAGTTAAAAAGTTTATACTTCGAGGTAATTTTTCACTTTTCATTTTTAACTTTTAGCTTTTATTTTTCACTATTCACTTTTCACTTTTAATTTGTTTATGCCTTCCGCCAGGTTTTAGGTTGTGAGTTAGTTTTTGTCATTTTTTATTTCAAGACGGCCTATGCCATATTTTTCAAATTCTTCGGCGTATCTGTCGTATAATTCGTGGACTCTTTCTGGATACCAACCCCCATTTTCTCTCATTTGTTTTTCTTCATCTTCGGTTTTTGTTCTTTCAAAATCCCTTTTTCCCATTCTTGTTTCTAATTCGTTCCAAAAAATATAATCATCGTATTCGTCCATTATTTCCTGTATTTTTTCGTAGATTTCTTCTTTTAATAAAGTTTTCCCGTGAAATTCTTCGGTCATATCTTCACATCCGAAATCTTTGGCATAACTTATAAAATAATCTTCTAATTCAGTTGCTTCGTCTGATTTCTTTTTATAACCTGTTTCGTCAGGCATAACATCTCCTAAAATACCTAAAATACCGTTTGCAATATGATTCATTTCTAATATTTTTATATACTGCTCTTTTGTTAAATCCATTTTCATGTTTTTATATTTTTTATTCAATTTTTACGACCTTTTTATTGTCCATAAGGTAAACCACTTGACAATGGATATAGGTTTGTTAATATTAAGATGAAGTGTGTCCCAGGTCTGGGTGCCCGCTTTCAAGGCCTTCTCTCTGAAATACTACATTTAGAGCAGTCCGCTTAATGATACGTGCGAAGTTCGCACTTCCTTAAGTGGATAGTTGTAGCGGATTGCTCCGAGTGTAGTATTTTTTATTACAGATTTCATCACGCCCTCGCCAAGGATTCGTCGTGCACGCAAATTGTTTTGGGTTGTGTAGTCATATTACGTTTAGTGCTTTTTATATCCCCGAATAATTTCTTCACGTTCTTTATCGGTAATAGGACAATTGTTATAGCGGTATACTCCGCAAAGTGTTGAATATCCGCCGTCGGGCAAAATAATTCTCACCTGGCATTTAGAGCAGTATGTCGGTTCAAAGGCAGGTGGATTTTTCAGTTTTTCAAAATTGTATTCGTTCGTGCCATACCACACATACATTTCCAATTCATGCTCAAAATCCTCACGGCATTTTTTACAGGTTTTCCAATCTCCTGTATGCCCTTCCGCGTGGTGATACCCACAAAGTGTAAACCGTCTGTGATTGCGCGAACAAATATTGCGCGAATACGAAAACATCACATACTCGCTTTCGTCACCGCATACCCAATTGCCGCAACACTCTGTCTTGTGCCTCGGTTTTTTTGACTTGCCGCATAATCCGCATGGCGGGTTTGCCGCTCGCTTTCTAATTTTTTCTGTTACTTTTCTCATATTTTGGGTTGTATTTCGTGATTTTTATTTTTTTATTAAATTTTATGTACCTGTGGATAATTCTTGCTTGACATAATATTTTGTGCTACACTAATTGTAGATTGGGCCGGGCGTTCCCGGACCAGCAAAAGGGGGTGGGTATTCCCACACCCTTTTGTGTTTTTATGGAAAATTTTTAAGTCCGTATCCTGAAATTTCTCCTCTTTTTTGTCTAATTTTTGTTTTCAAAACTTCAAACGCTCTTTTATCTCTATTGGGCAAAATATGAGTAGCAATTGGATAAGCAGCCAAATCTGCCAATTGAGTTCCATTTTCATTTTCCTTTTTAGGAATAAAAATTAAATCCTTTATCCTCTTTTGGAATTCATCGCTTCTCATAAAACCTGTTCCCTGAAGCATAGTTTTAGAATAAGCAATATATAAAAGATTATCATCAAATTTATTACGCGATTCTATTATCATCACTCCTGTCTCGCCTTTTTCTCGTAGAAAGATAGCATATCTTTCCATTATAAATCCTAAAGACAAATAATAAGGATTATCTGAGTAATCTCCATATTGATCTTTTAATCGGTGTTTATCAATTACTGAGGCAAGCATAGTAAGATAAAGCTCTCGAAATAAATTATTTAAATCATGATAAAATTGCTCTCTAATTCCTTTTTGGCGCAAAACTAAAAATGGTTTGCTCTCTTGTTTTCTAATATCTCGAGAGTGCAAGATTACTTCTGCCGAATTAAAATATTTGATTTTTAATTCATTTACCTTCTTTCTTACTTCTGTTTAATAATAATTTTCTTCAAAAATGCATCCCACCAAAGCAAAGACTGGATGATTTGGGTCAATCACTTTTAAATTGTGATCTCCTGATTCATCTAAAAACATTTTGTAAGTCATGATTGAGAATTTATTTTCTTTAAGTTCTTCCGAATTTTCCCTCAACTTCGGCCTAAATTTTAGTGGTAAAAGTTATCTACAACAAAACTATTGACATCCTTTACTCTGTTATAATTTTATAATAACGGAATTGGGCGAATTTTTGCTTTATTTTCCGATTTTTTAGTTATTCACAGCGGGTCATTGACTTACTGACTGCATATGCTATACTTACGGTATCACGAACGGAAAGGTGCCCTGATAAGGTTTCGTCCTTATCGGGGTCTTTCTTTTTTAACCTTGTTTTTAATGTCGGCGACAAATCTGGTATAGGGCCGAAAATCCCTTCGCTTCAAAAGACCAGAATAATTCTTGTGGTTCGGTACCATGAGAGCCAAAAGTTTGTTTTCCTGTAATAAATACTCAACCAAGCAGTGAAAATCGCCGTCTCCGGTTACAATCAACGCCTTGCTGAAATCTTTGATATGAATCATGGTGTGTAAAACAAGTTCGGCGTCAACATTCCCCTTAACTTCTCCGTCGGGTAATTCCAGCGTCGGTTTGAACACGCAAATGTAACCACTCTCCTGTAAATACTTATACAATCCTTCATTTCCTTTTACATAGCCAATGCAAAGAAACGCCTTCGTAATCCGGTATTTGTCTTTGAGATAGACGCGGAAACGGGCAAAGTTCAATTCCCATCCTTGCGCGCGAACGCCAAGATTGAGATTTTGGCTGTCTATAAATGCGTAGTTATTCGTTGTTTGCTCCATAATTAAGCATAGATTGAAGTTAATTGACATAATTATTCATTTTCTTCACTTGAGATTTTTGCTTTATGACCCCACCATCAACAGAACAACACTATTGCGACAATACTCACAGCTATCAAATATGTATGAAAAAGAGATAGTGTTGTCCTCGGAAGTGTAAGCTCAACGGCTATTTTTACCCCTAATGGCATTACCAATATGTAAAATAGTGCCACCAACAACATCCATAATTTTCCCAAAAAACCCGTTTTCTTAAAATCTTCCACGTATTCTTTTCTCCATTCCATAAAAATTTCCCACTTGTCTTTGCTAAATCCCATCTTTTTCAACATCTCAATGTCTTCTGGTCTTGAAGTGTGTCTTTGCCAAACTATTGGCGGGGATGATTCTTGCTGCTCTCTTTGCGCCTTGCTGCTGGCAGCCATACGCTTCAGCTTTTCTGCTTGGTCTATGTTGTGATGATTTTTCTTCATAATATTACTTTTCCCAAAAATTAAATTTTTGCTCTTTGGCGAATTTCACGAATGCTTCGGCGATTTCGCCGAGGTCGCGGTCTAGTTTGGTATTTTTTGGATAAAATCCTTTTTAGATTGAACTCGATCGCCTCAATCTTTTCAGGATTAATGTTTAGAAATTTAACTTCGATTTCTTCCATAATTTTATTTTTTACCCCGTAGAAAGCTTCACCTTCCTTCGAAATTTAACTCCAACCTAAATTTTAGTTATTTATTCTTCTGGTGCTAAAAATGAAATCTTTCTAAGTGGCAATAAGATTTTATCTTCGTCCGAAAGTTTATCATAATACTCTTCCCATAGGTCAATAAAGCGATCAAGATTAATCTCTTCAATATGTTTACTGGCTTTCCTTATCTCAATTAAAGCGTCGGGAGAGAAACCTCCGGTCGAAACAATAATTCCTATATATCCCTCTCTCTGTAAATCACCTATTAAAGTAGCAACTTCTGATCTACTTACTTTTGTTTCGGGTCTATGTTTTACCTGTACCCTAATCCTTGGCAACTCAGCTCCCATAGGATCTTTGTAGGCGACTATATCAATACCACCATCTCGACCCGGTGGAGCCACAAAAGGGGTATAATATCCCATACCACGAAAAAGTGCCGCCACAAGGTCCTGAAAATTATAGGGATTGAGGTTTTTAATAAAGATTTTTATCTTTTCTCGTGCGGTTGCTTGTGCCTGCTCATAACTGGTTGCAATAAAGCTTTGGGGACTTTCGAGTTCTTCTTTTTCTTTAACTAACTCTCGGGATCTTGCCCACTCTTGATATTTGGCGGTCGCGGTTTCAATAAATCTTTCGGGATCTATTCCAAGTGCCTTCTTACCATCCTCGGTTACGTACCATACGCCTTTATGCTTTCGAAGCCAGCCGGCTTTCACTGTATCAATAGACCAAAGATAAATATAATTCTCCCACCTTCTGAGTCCGCTTTTCTCAAGAACCTCGGTTTCGTAATCATTAAACTTTAGCCGTTTTTCTACCTCTTTTATTATTTCCTTAACAGGATAAGAATCGCCATACTCAACCGCTATCCTGAAAGCGGTTTGTAAATATTGACCTATTCTCTCTTTAGATATTTTTCTCATAAGATTATATTATTTAATAATAATTTTATTTCTCAATTAATTCTTTGAGTTTTTATTTTAACTTAAAATTTTATTTTCCAAAGCTTCCTCAAATTCTTTTTCCAATTTCTCATTGTAAAAAGGCAGCCCTATGAGTTTAAAATGCTTGTTTTCCAATTTCAAATCTGTCTCTGCCTTGTTTTCTAATGTAAGCAAAAAATCTTGCTTCCAACCTTCTTTAGAATTTTCAAATCTCCCCTGTTTATCTTTAAACTGATCGCCTTTCGGTTCAATAAAAATCTGGTAAATGCTGATAACTTTATTCCTTTTCTTTAAAATCATTGTGAAGTCCGGCTCAAATGGTCTTCCCTTATCAAAATCAAATACCTGAAAAAATTTTTCATTGCGGAGTAAAGCTATATCCGAATATCTTTGTCTCAGCTTTTCTATAAATCCATCAATAAAACTGATAAATTTCTGTTCCTCGTCTGTGCCATAAAATTCATTCTGGGCATACCAATCTTTCTCGGTTAAATTAACATCCTTTAACTCCTTGTTTTTAATTTCATCAATATCTATTTTGATCTTCTTATCTTTAAAAACCTGTCGCAACATTCTGGCTTTAAATAGATTGGTCCCCACAAACTCTGAAGTGTTAACCTTCGCTTTTTCCGATATGTTTCTAACCACAAATAAAGCTGCCTCCAATTTCTCAATTGGCGTTAGTTTGTTTAACTTATTTTTTGGTCCCGAAACCTCTATCTCAACTTCGCCCAAATAATTAGAAGATAGAACAAATTCTCTAACCGATTTAATGTGGGGAAAATATCTTTTTAATGTTTCAAATTTATAGAACTCAAATTTATCTAACGCGCCTCTGATTATATTCTCTCCAAAATCAGAAAGCTTATATTTTATTTTGCTCCGCGCCACTGCCTTTGTCGGCTTAGCTTCCTCTTCTTCCGCTAAAATAATTTCTTCTTTAATTTCTCCAGTTCTTAATTTATATGGATAATTTCGCTCAATCTTTGCATCATCTAAACTAAAAATTTCTGTTCTTGGATTCGCCACTCTATCATTTATAAAAACCACTCCATTTTTCCAAAAGTCAGTTTTCTTGAAAGCCGGCTTGATAAATAAATCCATCTGAACATGGGTTTCCGGTATAATGCCAATTTCTTTAAGTGCGCTCTTTATTTCACTAATATAATCGGGATTGTGGGCACTATGATAATGTAATGTCTCTACAATTCGCAATTCACTCTCTATGTCATCATCAAACTTCCTCTTATATTTATCCTCTGTTTCTTGCAATTGAAATGGAAAATATCTTGCTCCCCTACCAATAAGCTGAGCCTCTCCCATTGTCGTATTGCCGGGCTTGTATTTTCCGCGAACATATTTCCCATCTCGTGTATCATACAACCTTACAATGTCAAATAAATTTAGCACATCCCAACCTTCATTTAGCATATTCACCGCGAAAATAGCCCTTATCTCGTTATTTTTAGCTTCTAAAGAGTTAAGTTTTAATTGTTTTTCCTCATCAATATTTTCAGAATCCAAAAGCATACATTTTTCTTCAGAAAAATCCTCCTGTAGTTCTTTAATTAAATTTTCAAAGGTTATATTCTCTCTCTGAAAATAATTAAACGCTTTTTCCAAGTCCGTTCCTTTTACCCGTGAGCTTATCTCTTGAATATCTTTAGAAGATAAATTTTTTATTTTTGTCAAAAATCCTTTGTAATTTTCTTCTGATTCTTTAATACTCTTAGATTTAAGAAGGAGCACCGGCTTTAAGTACAGTTTGTTTTTCTCAGCAATTTTTCTGCGATACTGACTTAAAATCACCGCTTGTAAAGCCCTATCAACCGGTTCCAAATCCGCCTGCAAAACTTCTATTTCCTTTGAGAATTTATCTAACCTGAATTGTTTTAAATCGTATTGAAAAATAATTTTGTCTTCGTATTTCTGCCGGATGTTTTGGTTGCCTAAGTCAATCGTTGCGGTAAATTCCAATAAAATGTTTTTAATGTTGCTCTTAAAAATTCTCTCAACTGTGAATTCCCAACTTCTCTCTAACTCAATTTCTTCTCTGCTTTGTTTTGTTATTGTTTGTAAATGGTGCGCTTCATCAGAAATTAAAACAATTTCCTTATCAACAAAATCTCCATAAGTTAAGGCGTTCTCTTTGGGAAAATTTAGACGGATATGCAGTCCTTGAATGGTGGTAAAAAGAATATTTATATCTTGTGCATTTACTGCTTCAAAATTCTGAACCTCTTTTATAAAAACTTCCTTTTCGCCAAACTTAATTTTTGGAGCAAAAAGATATTTTTCCGATAAAGAATTTAAGAAGTTATCTTTTGTTTTTTTAATAATATTGACGCTATTTACAAAAAAGATAAAATTGCGATATCCCTGCTTATAAAGTTGTAAAATATTAGCAGCCATAACCAGTGTTTTACCAGAACCCGTCGCCATGTGAAAAAGAAGTTGCGCCGGATGTTGCCTTTTTTGATAACCATTAAAATAAAAATCAAACCGGCCCAACGCTTCTTTCTGATATTCTCTTAGCTCAAACTTTGGATTGAGATTTTGAGCTATCTCATTATCAATCCGAGAAGTAAAATAATCCTCTCCGTGTGCTTCTTTTAATGAATTAAAAACTTCGTAAAGCATAATTAGTCACTCGAAAAACGGAAATAATCATATCTAAATTATATAAATTCATTCTTCGTATTTTCCCGTCAGCCGCAACCTGTTCCAAAATGGAACATACTGAATTTTTGTTTAATTCTCCACTATTGAAAATATTGTTTAGATGTTTTGTAATTGCCGGTCTTTTGGTATCAAAAAGTAAGGCAATTTGTGATTGCATAAGCCACACAGTTTCTTTTTCCAGCCGTACCTTCAACTCCACTTCTCTTTTAGCGGTCTGGTAAATAACTATTTCGCCTCTTTTTAAATTATTTTTCACCATAATCCTGTCTCTATGCTTCTTTTAGCGAATTAAATGTCTCGTAGAGCATAACCAATTACTTCAAAGTATAAAATTTGTCAAACTTTTTAAATATCTCTTTACTATGGAAATCCTTTTTAGTACTTTTAGGGTTATTAGGATCTAATAAACGAATAAAGCAGTATTTCCTTTTTGATCTTAATTTTTTTCTTAAGTTATGAAAATCCTGAGTTTGTTTAAAATTTGAGTATCTTTTCCTTAATTCAGCAGTTAATTGCCTATAATCATAAGGATAAAATTTTCTCATATCCTTTTCGTCAACAACTACAGGTAAAGCTTTTGGGCCGCTACTTAATCTTACATCTCTGGTGGACTTTTCACTAATTACTACATTTTCAGGACCAATTCTTCCAGTATCCTTAAAAACTCTCATCCAATTTTGTCTCTCTCTTTCTTTAATTTCATCAATAATTGCTTTCAACTCTCCATATTCAATATTTCTTGTGAAATGGGACCCTAAACTTGGAGAGATTTAGCCCTTTTTCAATTTACAAAAGGT
>CAZUDS010000016.1:0-10310 GCA_964619425.1 uncultured Candidatus Saccharibacteria bacterium | reverse complement strand
TTCCTCTAATTCTCGAGAAATCTCATAGGGCGAGATCCAAACACTCTGCTGGAGTTTCTGAAACCCTAAGGTATAAAGAAATTTTCTAAAATCATCACGATATTTTTTCTTCTTTTCAGGAATATCAAAAATAATCATTACCCACTTGCCATCTTTTCGTTTCTTGAGTCCTTCGGATTTGATCAGGTATTTAGCCCGCAGAGCTTTCTCTTTTCCTCGAGGAGTCAACAAAATTGCTTTCTTGCCCTGTAAATTTGTAATCTTGATGTAACCTCTTTTCTTTAGATAATCCACGAATTGGCTGAATTGCTTTCGTCTCTTTTTTCTTTCTAACATTGTCCAAAAATGAGGATCGAGACTAAGACCTTCTCTAAGTGTTTTTAACTTGAAAATCTCTGGGGGTTCCAAGAAATTCTCTGTCGCCTCATAAAAATCGTACAAAGCCCAAAGAAATTTATCAGTAAGAGAAATTTTCATTGCCTACATTTACGTTTAAGCTTATTACTCGCTTACGTTTAAGTTTATTGCTCACTAATAGTATAACATATATAACGCGCCCGCTGTATAGTTGTTATCGACAGGAAGAGTTGTTAAAGCTTAATGCTTCAGTTATTGGGGCTTAATACTTCAACCATTCCTCTTGGCACCCGGCTTTCTAGTAAGACCGCCTGCCTGGTTTCGTTATCTGCTTTATTTTCTTAACGATTTGATGTGGATTTTCTATGAATAGAATATTCTTTTCTTTCGCCCTCTCAGAAAGCCAGATTAGAAGGAACTCTTCCTTCTAGAAGAATAATATCATCTGGCTGATTGAAATTTTTAATTTTCTCAAAAATTTCTTGGGGATTTTCAATAAATAAAATATTTCCCTCTCTCATCCCTCTCTCTACTGCCCCTTCTTTAATTTCTCTCAATCTATCTTTGGTAGTAATTATGGCCAAATCACAGACCTCAGCTATTTTTCGGCCAATCTCTTTGTGGACTCTTTTTGAGGCAGAGCCCAATTCTATCAAGCAGGGCATAACAATTACTTTTTTACCTGGCCAAACTTTCAAATAATCAAGGGCTGAGATCACCCCGTCTGGATTGGCAGAATAAGTGGAATCAATAATGTTTAATCCTCCCCTACCCTTTTTCAAAATCATTGTTCCCGGCTCTGGCCCAAACTCCTCGCAAATTTCAGCAATCTTAACCAGAGAAAAACCAAATTTTTCATGAGCTACCAAACTTGCCCCTAAAATATTAGAAACATTATGTCCGCCAATTAAATTTACTTCAAAAAAAGCGGAGTCACCATCTTCTGAAAAAACTCTAAAAGAAATTTTCTCTCTTTCTATTTCAATATCTTCCGCCCAGAGGTTTGCTTTTTCTTTTAGGGAATAAAATTTTTGAATTTTAACTTGCCATTTTGACTGCAATCCTCCGGGGACCCCAACCCTCCCCCCACCCTCTCCGACATCCGCCAAGGCCCCTCGTCGCCTTTGGCGACAGTGACTTTTGATTTTTGATTTTATCAACTGGTTATCCCAATTCATCACTGCCGTTCCGTCTTCTGGTAACATCCCAATTAACTCAAAGCCCTCTCCTACAATGATATTTTCCATTGAGCCAAAAGTAGCTAAATGCTGTTCATTAAGGCCGGTTAAAATTCCAATCTGGGGCTGAAGCATTTTACAAACCTGCTTTATTTTTCCTTTTTCATAAGCGCCAATTTCCGCAATAAAAACTTGATGTTCTGGTCCCAAATCACTTAAAATCGTTTTAGCAATTCCCACTTCGGCATTGATATGTTTTTTTGTTTTTAAGACCTTGTATTTTTGAGAAAGAATCTTGGCCAAAAATTCTTTGGTTGAGGTCTTGCCATAAGAACCGGTAATTCCTATAACAATAAGGTTTTTCATTTTCTCTCTTTTTTCTTTTGCCTTTTTAATTAATCTTTTTTGATAAATTAAAGTAATTGGTTCAAAACCCAAAATAAAAAAGCTGACAAAAAGAGGCGTCAGAATATTAAAAATCAAAAGAGAGATAACAAAAAGTATTTTATTGTCTTGAAATTGCCAAAAAGCAAATGTTCCAAAAACGAGGGTCAATAACAAAAAACTAAAACTTAAAAGAATTATCTTTTTGGTAAAAAGGGGTTTTTTTAGCGACTTTTGAAAAAAGTCCTTAACCGTTTTTAGGCCTTCCAGAAAAAAGAGAAAAAACACCGCCCAGAAACCAACTCCTCTTAAAAACTCCGGGAACGGCTCTCGGAATATTAAAATCAAAAGAAGGACAAGAAAGATTGTTTTTAAGACAAAGAGCCGGTTTTTAAAGATTCTTTTTCCTTTTTCTGTCCGGAAGTGGTCAAGAAATCTTTTCCAATGACATTCTTTAAGCTGCCACAAATAAAACCAAAAAAGGACAGATTTTTTCTGACAAAGGAACCAAAATATTAAAAGTAGAAGAAAAATTGCCTTCATTTTATAAATTCATAAATTCAATTATCGCTTTGGAAAGTTCTTGGGGGACTTTTAGGTTGGGGGTATGACCAACGTTTTCTAAAATGACAATCTCTGAATCTTTAATTTTTTCTTTCATCTTGAGACCATTTTTTAGGGGCGTGATTTTATCTTTTTTGCCCCAAATAATGAGGGTTTTTATTTTAATCCGCGAGAGTTGGGGCTCTAAATCTTCTTTAATAATTTCTTTGAAAATTTCTTTCATTATACCTTTAGCTTTTAAGTAGTCGGTTTTTCTCAAAAATTTCTGATAAAAAAGGCCTCTGATTATTTTAAAGCCAGGAAGGAAGGAAAATGGCTTGGCAATCTTTGCCAAAATTATGGCTAAGTAATCTTTCAAATTCTTTTTTTGTCTCAAGCCGGCTGCTGAAATTAAAATTAGCTTCTCAATTTTCTCTGGAAATTTTACCGCAAATTTTATGGCAATTCTTCCGCCAAAGGAATGGCCTAATAAAAAAAATGGCGAAAGATTCTGTTTTTCGCTAAATTCTTTGACCCAGGCCGCATAATCATCAATTGACCAGGGCTGAGATGGTGGAAGATTTTCGCCAAAACCAGGGAGATCAGGTAAGCAGACCTTACATCCTTGATTTTCTAAAAGTTCTTTGACCCGGCTCCAGTTTTTCGCGCCGGACCCCCAACCATGAAGAATTAATATGGTATTCATCTTTACGTGTACTTTTGCGTGGCAAAAGTACGACTATCCAATTTTTTTAAATCCTGTATATTTTTGCAAAACTTCCGGCACATTTATTGAACCGTCTTTTTGCTGATAATTCTCAATAAGAGGAATTAGAATTCTTGGCACGGCAATACCGGTATTATTGAGCGAATGAGCAAGATTCAATCCTCCGTCTTTTTTTCGATAACGGATATTTAATCGACGAGTTTGAAAATCGAAAAGATAAGAATCTGAATGAGTCTCTTTATATCTTTTCTGAGAAGGAACCCAAGCTTCAATGTCGTATCTCTTAACTTGACCAGGGGCTAAATCTCCGCCACAACAGTTAACTATTCGGTAAGGCAGACCCAGGGCTTGCATCATTTCTTCAGAATTTTTAAGCAATTCTTCATGCCATTTTATTGATTCTTTTTCATCATTTTTACAAAGAATAACTTGTTCCGTCTGCCAAAATTCATGAACTCTCAAAATCCCCTTAACATCCTTACCGTAACTCCCAACCTCTCGCCGAAAAGCTTCAGAAATTCCAACCATTTTTATTGGTAATTCTTTCTCATCTAAAACCTCGTTGGCATAATAAGCCATCAAAGGAACTTCGGTGGTCCCGGATAGGAATAAATCATCATCTGTTTTATAGGTTTCCTCCCTTCCCTGAGGAAACATCCCTGTTCCCAGTAGGGCAAACTCCTTGACTAAAATTGTCGGCCTAAGGGGAGTAAATCCTTTTTCTACTAAAAAATCCAATGACCATTTTAAGAGAGCTTGTTCAAGTAAAACCGCTTCATTTTTTATCACATACTGCCTGAATCCGCCAATTTTCGCTCCCCTTCCTAAATCTAAAAGATCCAGAGATTCCATTAAAGTCAGATAGTCTTTTGGCGGAAAATCAAAATCAGGTTTTTTGCCCCAGAATTTAATTGGCAGATTATCTTTGTCGGTTTTTCCTTCCGGGACATTGGCTGCTGGAGGAATCGGCACTTGGAGCATCAGATTTTGAAATTCTTTGTCAATTTTCTGGAAATTTTCGGTAACCCTGTCTGAATTTCTGTCTAACTCACGCATCTTTAAAATAATCACTTCTTTCTCTTTTTTAGTTTTAGCTCTTTGAATTTCTTCGTTTGCTTTGTTCTTTTGGGCTCGCATATCTTCAAACGCCCGCAATAAGTCCCGCCTTCTTTTGTCTACCTCTAAAAGATGATCAATATCAACCTTGACCTGCTTTGTCTGGCAGCCTTCTTTTACTTTATCTGGATGTTCTCTTATAAATTTAATATCAAGCATACTATTTAGGTCTCATCGTCGGAAATAAAATTATTTCCCTTAAAGAATGAGAATCAGTCAACAAGGATACTAATCTATCAATTCCTAAACCAAAGCCGGCAGCTGGCGGCATGCCATATTCCAGGGCCTCAATAAAATCTTCATCCATTCTTTGGGCTTCATCAAGGCCTTGCTTGAAAAATTTTTCTTGTTCTTCAAATCCTTTTCGCTGTTTTATTGGATCATTTAATTCGGAATAAGCCCAAACAAGCTCCCATCCACCCGCTACTAATTGAAAACTGGCTAATTTCTTAGGATCTTGCTTAAGAGTCTTGGCCAGGGAAGATTTCTCCGCCGGATGATGAATAATAAAAGTTGGTTGCCAGATTTTTGGCTGACAGAATTTTTTATAAATTTTATCAGCAATTTCTGACTTTCCTTCTTCTTTTTTAATTTCAATCCCAAGCTTCTCTACCTCCTTTTTAAGCGCCTGGAGATTAATTTCTTCTAAATTAATTTTAGTTTCCTTTCTTAGAATTTGGGAAAACTCTACTCTGGGCCAAGGACTTCTAAAATTTATTTTTTTACCTTCGTATTCTGTTTCTAAATTTCCAAATATTTTTTTCATCAAATTTTCAAATAATTTTTCAGTTAATTTCATTAGATCTTTATAATCAGCATAAGCCCAGTAAAATTCCAACGTAGTAAAATCAGGATTGTGGAATCTGTCCATTCCTTCATTACGAAAAACTCTACCTATTTCATAAACTTTTTCCAACCCGCCAACCAAAAGCCGTTTTAAGTAAAGTTCAGGTGAAATACGCAAATACAAATTAAGATCTAAAGCATTTAAATAGGTCTTAAAAGGACTGGCCTTAGCCCCCCCATAAATTGGCTGTAAAATTGGGGTTTCCACTTCTAAAAATCCTTCCTTTTCTAAAAATTCCCTAATTTCTCTGATAATCTGAGAGCGAATTTCAAATTTCTTTTTAACTTCAGGGTTAAAAATTAAATCCAAGTATCTTTTTCTAAATCTTTCCTCAGTGTCTTTTAAACCGTGCCATTTTTCCGGTAAGGGCAAAAGAGATTTAGCTAACATCTTAAAATCAGAGACCTCAATTGTTTTCTCTCCCCTCTTTGTCTTAAAAAGGGCGCCCCGAATTTCAATGAAATCTCCGATATCAAAATTATCCAGAAAAAACTGATATCCCCTCTCCCCTGTTCTATCCTTTCTAAAATAGGCCTGAATTTTACCTATCCCATCTTCAATGTGTAAAAAAGTGGAGCCACCATGTTCCCTTAAAGAACGAACTCTGCCTGCCAGAATTACTTCTTTTTTTGAACGCTCCAATTTGGAAAAATCTTTCAAGGCCTCAGAAATTGTATGAGTCCTTTTTGTCCTGCCAGGATAAACTAAAATCCCGGCTTTTTCGATTGCCTTTGATTTTCTCAGACGAATTTTTCTAATTTCTTCAATCTGGTTACTCATAGTTAAATCCTTTGGGCGCTAACGATTAATTTAAATTCCTCAGGGGGCTCTACCACTTCTATTCTTGCCTCCTTTCCTTTTTTAATTACGCCCTCTAATAAAGCAACGGCTAAAATATTTTCAATTTTATCCTGGATTACTCTTCTCATTTCCCTGGCCCCAAAAGCCGGGTGATAACTTAGGTCAACAATTTTTTCTTTGACTGGTGGCGAAATTAGAAGAGTAATCTCTTGATTTTTTAGATTTTTCTTTAACTCAATCAAGAAAAGTTCAGCAATATCCAAGAGATTACTCCTTGTCAGGGGTTTGAAGATAATAACTCCATCAAAACGGTTAATAAATTCTGGCCGAAAAATGTTTTTCTCAAAAAAGAAAGATAATAGGTCTTCTCTAATAATATCTAATTTTTTGTCTTTTCTGACATCCTCCCAAATGATTTGGGCGCCGGCATTAGAAGTGGCAATAATAATTGTCTCTCGAAAGCTAACTTTTCTGCCCAAACCGTCAGTTAGAAAACCTTCATCCAAAACCTGTAGAAATAAATTCAAAATATCGGGATAGGCCTTTTCTATTTCATCCAATAAAACCAAGGAAAATGGATTCTCTCTCACTTTTGTCGTTAAAAGACCCTCCTGGCTGGCCGAGCCAATAAGTCGAGGAATATCAGTCACTGCCTGAAACTCTGACATATCAAGGCGAACCATCCTTTGTTCTGACTTAAAATAAATTTCGGCCAAGGCCTTGGTGGTCTCTGTTTTACCAACCCCGGTCGGACCCAAGAACAAGAAGGTACCCATAGGACCTTTACGGATAGTGATTTTTGCCCTTGCTCTTCTCAAGGCCTCGGAAACATCGTTTACCGCCTCTTCTTGATTAATAATCCGGCGGTGAATCAAGGCCTCTAAGTTCAACAAGGTCTCTTTTTCCTCTTTTTTTATTTTACCAATTGGAATCTCAGTTTTTTCTGCTACCACCCTAACAACATCTTCTGGCAAAACCAAAACTCTTTTTGAATCTTCAGAGACCGCGGACATCACCTCGTCCAAGAGATCAATCGCTTTTTGGGGAAAGGCAATATCCGGGAAGTAACGGGCAGCCAAAGAAACAATTTCCCTTAAGCAGGGGTAAATAATAATTCTTTTATATCTCCCTTCAAAATAAGGGACCCAACCTTCTAAGACCTCTAAGGTTTCCTCCTCTGATAATTCTTTTACTTCTATCTTGTTGAAATGATTGAAAAGCAAAGGGTTTTGTTCAACATACTTGTGAAATCCCTCATAAGTGGTTAGGGCTATAATACGAAATTCTGACCTTTTTAGGTATGGGGCGAGGAGGCCTGAAATATTAAGGACGCCTGGCCTGGTCTTGGGCTCAATATAATCGTGAAAATCCTCAATCACCAAAATAACATTACCAGCCGTCAAAACCTCTGCAAAAATCTCATCTAATATTTTTTCTGTCTGCTCTACATCTTCAGTTTGAGCAACAATAGAAGACAGATTCAAAGCAATCACTCTTTTATAATTCAAACGAGGCGCGCTTTGACCTAAATAACTTCTTCTAGCAAAGTACTGAACAATCTGCTCTTTGCCGCTGCCCGTCCTTCCTACTATTAAAGCATTATTTAAGGTAGAACGATTTAAAATTGTTTCAAGTTCTTTAATCTCTTGTTCGTGGCCAACGATTTCTTCTCTAATTTTATAAAGAGCAACATTTGACCAATTATAAGAGTATTGATCTAAAGTGGTGGTATATCCAGCAGCGAATTCCCTGCCGATTGGGAAAAAGAAAGCTAAATTCTCTGCCCTCCAAAATTCTTTTCTCTGAACACTTTTTTCTTTCAAGTTTTCTTGAAATCTAACTACATCCCTAATATCTTCTACCTTCAGTTCTGACTCAATAAGAAGTTTCTTAAAATAAGGATTTATTTTAGCCAGGCCGTAAACTAAATCTCCTATTCCGATAACTGTTTTCCTTTTTTCGGCTGCCGCTTTTAGGGCTTCAAAAAAAGTTTGCTGAAAATCTTTAGAATAAAGAACGTCTTTTGAATCAAATTTGGGTTTTAGAGGGTTTTCTCTAAGAAAAAGTTGCAAATTTTTTTGGATCTCCTGGGGATTCAGGCCTACTCGTAAAAAAATGAGGTCTGCCTTCCTCTCCTGTAAAAAAAAATAAAAAAGTCGAGTAGAATCTAAAGGTAAAAGATTTTTTCTCTTTACCCAGCCAAGGGCTTGATGAATACTTTTACCGGCCTCAAAACTAAGAAAATCAGCCAAATTGTAGTCCTCCGGGGATAAGTCCACTTTTGAAAGCGGGACTTTAGGTTTTGGTTTTTTAATTTGATTTTGGTAGAAAAACGTCTGAAACATTGCCGCAAAAGATAAAACCAAAACCAGTAAAAAAAATCCTAAAATCCTGGCAACGACTCTTTCTGGAAAAGGATGGATAAAAAAATGATAAAAAGAGGTTGGAAAAATGAGAAAGAGAACGACTAAAAAAGCATTTTTTAATGACCGCAAAAAACGAAAATAATTTTCAGTTAAAATCGCTCGAGCTAAAAGAGATTTCCTGGGGCTGAAATTAAACATATTAATAAAAAAGAAGCTTAATAGCAAAAAGAAACCCAAAAAGTAAAACAAAGGGCAAAATCAACCAACCAAGGAATATCGCCAAGCCAATTAAAAAAATAAAAACTTCAAACAAGACCCCAAAAGATATAACAGCAATCCTTACAATAGCTCCCAAAACGCGAAAAATAAGATTGGAAAAAAAGGCCTCAGCCCAAACCTTCAAATCAAAACCACGACCATAAGAGATACGATAACGGTGCCAAGGCGCAAAAAGAGTCCTCAACAAAAGAGGTATTGAAAAAAAATTTATTCCAAAGCCAAGAAAATTGCGCCAGGCCCTAAGCAATATCTTTGGCTGATCAATATAGTACCACTGCCAATACTGAAAGAAAATGCTCATGTTTCTTTACTCTTTCTTCATTATATCCTAAAACAATAAATTTTCCAAAAGGAAAATTTATTGATGGGCGACACAGGATTTGAACCTGTAACCCCTGCAATGTGACTGCAGTGCTCTGCCATTGAGCTAGCCGCCCATTGTCTATCAGTATGTCTGGCGGTATCAAATACCGCCAGACAGAATCCTTGCTTTTATTTTAATTCAACTGTAGCGCCTGCTTCTTCAAGCTTCTTTTTCAACTTCTCGGCTTCCTCTTTTTTAACATTTTCCTTGATTGTCTGGGGACCAGAGGCAACGGCATCAACCAAGTCCTTGGCCTCTTTAAGTCCCTTTTCGGTGATATCGCGCACCGCCTTAATGACCTCTATTTTCTTGTCGCCTATTGCCTTCAACTCAATATTAAAGACGCTCTTTTCCTGAGCAACAGGACCCAATGTTTCTTTGCTAGCTTCTGAAGCGGCCGGGCCTGCAGCCGCCACTCTGGGAACTGCTGAGACCCCGAATTTACTTTCCAAAACCTTTACTAATTCTGCTAACTCTAAAACTGAAAGTTGTTCAATCTCTTCAACTAATTCCTTGAACTTTTTTGGCACCTCAACTTTCTCCTCCTTTTCCTCCGCTTTTTCTTTTTGCTCAGTTTTTTCTTCTACTTTTTTCTCTTTTTCTTCTGTCATAATTTTCTAAGCGTGTAAGGCCTGACCTAAGCATGCAAGGTCTGACCTTAAACACATTTAATTGACTAATAATTTTGACCTTTAGAGTTATATATATAAATAGTAGGTCTTAAGCTGGTTTAGATTTAATTTGTGATATTACAAAAACAAATTTTTCTAAATTAGCCCTGAGAGTATTAACCAAGCCAGAAACAGGATTGAAAAGAATTCCCGTCAAACTTGCCAGAAGTTCCTGTTTTGAGGGCAGCTGGGCTAAGGCTATTATGGTTTCCGGCTCCTGAAATTTTTCTCTAAAAAAACCGCCCCAAATTTTCAAATCTGGATTTTCTCTTAGAACGCGGTAAAGCTCTTTTGACGGACCAATCTCATCTGAAGGGCTAAAAATAACAGATATTTGTCCCCGTATTTCTTTTATCTTTTCAACAAGTCCAGGATGGGTATCTTTTAGGGCAAGCAAAAACAAGGTTTTCTTTGTCACTCGCAAGAAGCTTTTCTCTTTTTTGAGCCGCTTTCTTAAAGAAAATAAAGTAGGGGCTTTCAGGCGAGAATGCCCAAAAAAGAGCATTGCTTTTTGCTGAGCAATTTTTTCTTTCAATTCCTCAATAATATTTTGTTTTTGCTCTTTACTAAGTGGCATAAAATAATCCTAACCTATGAATGAAATCCGAATTCTTTTCTATACGCACATAGGCACTCGGTCGCTTTGCTCCCTCGTGCGCTATTCCGCCCTAATTTTG
>CAZUDS010000015.1:0-10490 GCA_964619425.1 uncultured Candidatus Saccharibacteria bacterium | reverse complement strand
ACCGGTTATTTGGGCTTGGGCTAAAATACCGGTAAAAATAACCGGCACCACCGCGGAACAAGGAAATTCTATCACCGTCACCAAAAAGGCAAAGGCAAGAACAGCTCCGGCCACCAAAAGAATATTTTTCGGTTTCTTGAACGCCTCTTGGAATTTTTCCGTCAATTTTGATTTTATTCCCCCACCTGCTTCGCAAACCGGCGCTTTTTTTCGAAATTTCAAAAACTGCCAGAAAAAGAAGATAGCGCCGGCCGCTGCTAACCCGCCTATTAAAACCTGCATATTTTTCATATAAGCGCCGAGCAGGGCAAAAAAGAAACTCCACATTGCCATCAAAAACCCGTAGGTAACAGCGGTTGTAAGGATAAAAAGTCCGCCAAAAAGTAAAATTTTCTTTCGGGAACGAAGACCAATTACTAAACTGAGTATTAAAACAATGGCTCCCAAAGAGCAGACATTAAACCCGTCTAAAAACCCTAAAACAACAGCTAAAGCTGGCAGGGAAAAAACTGTCAGATCAATCTCCCCAAAAAAAGGAATGGAGATTTTTCTATCCGGCTCAACCGGCTGTTCTGTCGGTTCTTTAATTCCAAGTTGTTCTTGAACATAATTCTCAATTTCTCTGCCAATACCTTGGGGCGAGTCAAAACCCAAAAAAAATCTCTGACCAATAAAAGTCAGGGGCACCAAACCAACATATTTTTCCGCTCCGGTCTTTTTGGCTAATTCTTCAAGAATTGCCCTGTTCTCCGGCGCTGCGGCAAGGTAACGATTAATTTTAATCTCCGGGTATTTTTCTTCCAAAACATTCAAAAACTTTTCAGCCCTAAGACAAGCAGGACAAAGCTCTCTATAAAAATAATGAATTTTAAGAGTTTCCGCCTCAGCAAAAACTCCAAAAAATAAAAAAATTACAATACAAAAAATTAAAAATTTTTTCCAAAGCATATCCTCATTATAATTTGATTCTCTTTAATCGTAAAGAATTTATTCTGTGCGAGATCTGACCCCGCACACTTCTGATATATAGCCAGATATGGCTTCCTACGTTTGAGTGAAATGTACTATTTACAATCGCAATCGTGCCAGCTTTATTAACGGCAAGCTTTCTCATCAGTAATCCCTGTTGACTGCCATTAAAGCCAAGTAATGGATCGGCGGTGCCCGGAATCACTATAGGTAACTCAAATCTTTGACCGCCATCATTTGAAAACGTAAATCCGAGCCCGCGCGAACGATGTCTACGATCTTGAAAGATCTCCCAAATGATATAGAGATTATCTTGGCCATCTATGTCAATTACTGGAAAACTGGCGCTCCATTGATTTTTCGTGCCTGCTGAAATTTCTTTTGATTTTCTAAATGTCTTCCCACCATCATTTGAAGTCGTAAATCGTATATGATATTGTCCAAAGAGTCCATCCTGGCTTTTTGCGTAAACAAGATGAATTACGGCTTTACTATCCGCAACAATTCTTGGCGCGTCAAGATGGCCACTGCTACCAGTTAATAGACGAATTGGTTTGCTGAATGAGCGACCGTGATCAATTGATTTGGCGAAATAGATATCACTAATATGATCTCTTGTTGCGGTCCAAACTAGATAAACAACACCCTTTGCGTCAACAGCCAGAGAGGGACCACGCGTTGGCGCCACGATGCCTCCACCGGCGATATATATTGGAGGGAAAAAGCGCGTACCTCCATCTATGGAACGGATAAAATGTAAAGCGCCTTCGTATTCCGTCCAAGCAATATAAAGATTGCCCTCAGGACTTATAACTAAATCCAAACTTCCATTGTCCCAGCGGTGTAGAGTAAGACGACCTTTGCCCTCGCCAGCAATAGTATCTGAAAGATTAATCGGTTTATCAAATGTTTTCCCTCCATCTATTGAGCGGGCAAAAAAGATCTCGCCACCATGGGTACCTCCCTGTAAAAAAACAATCTCCTGCCAAAGAATATAGACCTCATTCGCATTGTCAGACCCAAAAACCATCCGCGGTAGCCAAGAAAAGATATCCGGACTTCTGGAAACATTGACCGGCTCGCTAAATCTGGACTTCCCATTGGGTTCATAAATTTGGAGAAAAATGTCCTGGCGAGCTTGATCCGCCCAGGCAACTCCGATAATGCCTTCTTCGCTTAAAGCGACAGTTGGGTCATCAACAAAAAGAAATTCTGACTCATTCATCCGCCACGGTCCTCGAAAGCCCTCGCCAGAGGCGACCTCAATCTTCCTCCACTCCAAGGCCTCAACATCATCTGGCAAAACCAAGACCTCCTGATTTTGGGCATCAGGCAATCGATCCACAATAAAATAACCAATTATTCCAGCAAAAACACTAATCCCAACAACTACTATTATATTTATAAATCTTTTTTGATTCATCTATTTCTTCCTAAGGGCAATGGTCATAACGATGATAATGATGATCGTGATGATGGTCGTGATGATGATCGTCGCCTTTGATTATGACGTCATAAAAGAAAAATAAACTCATTATTATTAAAAACAAGCCGACGATTTTTTTAATAACTAAAAATTTTGATTCTGGAATTTCTTTTTTAATAAACTTTTGAGTTAAAAATGGAATATAAGCGACTAAGAGAATTGGCAAACTATGTCCAATAGCGTAAAAAACTAATAATATAGCCATCTGAAGTTCACTTAATTTATGGACAAGCAATACTGTTCCGGCAAGAGGAAAGACCGCTGAAACGCACAACAAACCAATAGAAAAACCAAATATAAGGGCCTTAAAATAATTCTGATTGACAAGATTATTTTTCTTAGCGCAACTACTGCATCCTTCAGGACAGCCATTTGATTTTCTGTCAATCAATAAATAAATACCGATTATTAAAATAAACCAGATAGGCACTCGCTTCGCCCCGCACCTTTTGTCCGTGAACAAAGTTAAAGACAAAATTATTTTTTAATTCCCTTTCGATAAAAAGCAAAAGGTGCGGGGCTTCGCTCGCGCGCTATCTCCTTTCAGGCAGCCCTTTTTGACAAAAGGGCTGGGTCGTCTCTCTATCTTTATGCCTATCTGGTCCAGCTCTTTAGCCCGAAGGGTAAAGGGCTGTCGGGATTTCAATTTATTGAAATCCCGAGACGATAAAATAGCTGGAATCTGTAAAAAAGTTAGATATTCTTTAACTAAGGAAGCGACAAATATAACCATTACCCCAATCAGGGTTATAGCTGAAAAATGGCCTAAAGCAATAAGCGACGGATAAAACTTTAGGTCTTTTTTGCTCCCAATAGAAAAAATCGCTACTGTTGACAGGGTATGAATAGCGCAAAAAGAAAGGGCGGTCGTTAATCCAAATATTAGGGCAATTATTGAGGCGCTAATTAAGTCCATAATGATACAAGAGGAGGGTCTGACCCTCCTTAGATATACTAATGCAAAAGCGCGCCGCCGTTTTCCATCTTTTATTCTTAGAAAAGGGGCTGGCCAGAAACTATGTTTGCTTTGATCGAAGCTATCAAAAATAAAATTAGGTGAAAAAAACTATGCTGATGGATTAACAACCCTACCCACAAACAAGATGTTTCCGGTTCCTCTTTCTTGTATCAAGAATATAAACGGGTGATCTGCTCTAAATATTGGAACTTCCGGCATTATTACTGTCTCTATTCCTATACCAACACCAGTTGCCGCAGCAGCCTCGGTTCCTTCTTCGTCAACATCTACAAAAGCCTGATGAACAACTAGATGAATAAAGAGGTCTTTTTTGCCACTAATCCCTGAAAAGTCTGCGCCTCCTGGTTTGCCCGGAGGAGTAAATGCCGAAGGCATACCCATCTCTTTTAAGTTTTCATTGAGGAAATATTTACTGTCAAATCTAAATTTTGGCATAAAGACATTTACTCGCTGCTTTTTCAATTCATTTCTCCATTGGTTTAAATTTTCTACCGTCAGTGATTCTTCAAGGAATTCTATATTATCATCCTTGGGGAGAAGAACTAACATAGAAAGATCCTCGCCTTCATAAAGCATTTCAAGAATTTGTAGTTTTTCTGTTTCCGTATAATTAAATTCAGCATCTTCGTCGGTGCGCCTCATCATAGGAACTTTAACAGTGTTTTCTGGACTTACTCTAAAATCCTCATCTCGTGTTTCTTTTTTGTCAAATTGCTTAACCCAATCTCCCTTAAAATAAATGGCATTGGTAAGAACAAGACGGGTTAATCTATCCAGTGATCCTCGAGGGAATAAATTTTTTATCTTGTCATTTGTCTTGTTTTCTACCCAAGTATTGATAGTCCGGCGAGCCTCCTCGGTTGCATCCATAAAATCAACATTAGTTACTTTTCCTACATAGAATCTCTCTACTGTCTCAATGTATTCGTTCAATATCTGATAATTCTTTTGGAGCCATAAGGCATTAGCAGTATGAAGTTTGTACTTCGCGTCTTTTTCGTTTAGTTGGTTATAAACTGCGGCAACCGATGACCTGCGAACAGCATCATTTTTCGGGAAGTGAAATACCGATTGAATCTCCTCGGCTGTTTTGCCACGAGCCCCTTCGTAATTCATTGTTAGGGCCGTTGAGATGCTATAAGGAGAGAAAAATATATTTTCTCCTTTCTCTTGGTCTTTTAGATTAGCATAAAGTTCAAAAGCAAATTGATTGTTGGCATTTACAATACTTTTAATGCCTTCTTGTGTTGCGCCGGTATCGTCTGCTTTTGGTGGCGTAGGCGTTGGAGGTATAGGTAATGGTAGTTCACCGCCTCGGAATAGAAAAATGCCTGCAGCAGCAATGATTATTATTGTTAATATGCCTATTGTTAAAACTTTCTTGTTCATAATTTTGGTGCTTTAATATTATAGTTCCATGACTCGACCTTCTCAATTCCACTACAGGATAGAATTTCCGTTACGCGCCATCTTTATAATAGTACTAAACTAAAATTTTGGAAATAGTTAAAAATTTTAGCCCTGTCAAAACAAGTATATTTTCTACTCAGTCCATTTTCGAAGGACAAAGGGTAGAAAACGGCAGCGCGCTTTTGCATTAGTATATATACATCTGAGAAGGGGTCTGACCCTCCTCAGGTCGACGACCAAATAGACCGAACGGACTTAGAACAAAACGGTTAGAATTAGTTCAAGATTGCTGATTTTTCTGTTTTTTTTAATCTTTAAATTTTTCTAATAATTCTGTAATTTGTTTTTTAAGCTTTAAGATGTCATTGCTTATAATTTCCCACACCAAATCAGCATCAACCCCGGAATAATCATGGATAATTATGTCGCGAGTACCGGCAATTTTTTCCATGGAATATTAGAATGTTTATTTCGAAAAGAAGTTGGTAAATTTTTTACCGCTTCGCCTATAATCCCTATTCTCCTAACAACCGCGTCTTGAATTTGCAGATTATCAAAAAACTTATCCTCAGAAATATTTTTTGTATATTTCTCAATAATTTCAATACTGTCTAAAATATCAAAAAGTAAAATTTTAAGATTTTTTTTCATAAATTATTTTTTCATCTTTTAAGATGATATCTTTTAAGCGTGGCTTAATCGCTCCGTAAGATACAAGATCCACTTTTCTGCCCAACTTTTCTTCTAATTCAAGTTTAAGCCCGACAAAATCAAATAAAGATTTCCCCTTTTTAAGTTTTACCAGTATGTCAATATCGCTTCTTTTCTTCATCTCGCCTCTTACCGCAGAACCAAAAAGCGCCGCCTTAATAACTCCTTGGCGTTTCAAAATCGGCACTATTTGTTTTTTAATAGTTTGCGTAGTCATGGTTAAATTATAGCAAGAAAAAGAAAGGGGGCAATTTGGATGAGAGACGACCAATCCCCAAATTTTATTTCTGGCACTTGGGGCAGAAATGAGCGGAACGGCCGCCTAATTTTTTTCTTTCAAAAAAGTGACTGACCTTTTTTGTCTAACGTTTTTGCTCGGGAGTAATTTCTATAACACCCTTGGAGAATATAAACTTAACTCTAAATAAATCAAAAAATCCTTTTTGGCCCAAAATACCGAATCCATACGGACTAATTTCATAGGAAAAACCAGCTATTATCTTGTAATGCCAACCGCCCATCTCAAGAGTTAAAGAGTGAAGATAGACCTCAAATGGTTTTCCGGCTATTCCACTAAACTCTATTTTCTTGCCAGAACGAACATCAATCTCTAGAAGCTCTCCGATTTCAGCATTGAAAATATTAAAATCGGCTCCAGAATCTATTAGCGCCTCGTAGTTAATAAACTTTCCATTAAATAAAAGTCCGATTGGAATAATCGGCTTTAACAGCTCTGTACCATCGTCCAATTTAAACTTTTTGTAAAAAAACCTCATTAAATTATTCTATTTAATGAGTTCCTCCCAATATAGGGTAAAATAGAAATCGGAACTTTGAAAAGAATTGGCTCTTTGATCCCTTTTTTTTCCGCCTTTTCTAAAGTTTCCTTAGCTGATTTTCCAAAAGAAACAACCCTTTTCTCATCTTTCGTTAAAGCCACCCATTTCCCCTTATACTCTTTTATAATTCCAGTAAAATCTAATGCTTTGTTCATAATAAATGCATTGTTGGTTTGTCTCTATTCTAATGATATAAAATGTCAAAATGGTTGTCAACGCGCACGCTGCATGCATTTAGTAAACTAAATCTGACACGATTTTCGCTCATTTTTGACATTTGGGGCAGAAATAAAACCTGAGAGGGTTAGGACCCTCCTTAAATCTTTACGGACGCGAGCGGGGAAAATACCTCCCGAAATTTTTATTGGATACCGCGAAAGAGAAATATAATAATTTAATTTTTATTCCTTTTCTAAAAATTCCAAAAATCGTCGAAACGATTTAGGAGTAAGATTCCAATAGCCATCAAAAGGATTATCAAGGTCAAAAATAACTTGCAAAAGCAAACCGATTGAACCGGAAAGAACAGCCATTACAAAAATTGCCACTGAGAGGTTTTGAAATATAGGAAAAGAAAAAGTCAAAATAACAGCCAAAGAAGATAATAAAAGAAAAGTTCTAAGGGGTTTGGGCAACCTCGTTAAACTCTCGGTTAATCTTTTGGTCCTGGCGTCGGAAAGTTCTTTAAACTGCTCCAAAATCCTATCATAAACCAATTGGTCTTTTTCTCCGTTTATATCGATTTGGCGCAACTTTAAAAAAATTTGATGAAAAGCCTCCGAGGTTTCAGGGTCTCTTTGGCCAGCAGCAACGGCTTTGAACCCAACTTCAATCACTAATTTAGTATAATTTTTTATCGCTTCCTCAATCTCTTTTGCCACCCTTTCATTCTTCAGGCAAAAAGCCAAACGATAAAGCTGTTTTAAAGCATTGGCTTCGGCGTCGATATAGCTTGAAGTGTTATTAAACTGAGACCAAACAGTATATAAAATAAAGGCGGCGATAATACCATAGAGGGCGCCGAACATACTAGCAAATCCCGAAATGCCGCCAGCGTCGATTAAAAATTTTTGTTCGTCAAGAAAAAAACGGAAAATCAAAAGAATCCCAAGAGAAATAATAACAATAAGAAAGGTTTTCAGAAGATATTTTGTTACTATTGTCTTCATAGTTCTTAGTTTATTATTGTCTAAAAATAAAAACGAGTCAATATCAGGGTAATAAAAAGGAGGCTAGTTGGCTAGCCTCCCTTGCACGGGCTTGGTTATATTATTTTCTCCCGAAGTACTTGGTCTGCCACTCCTTAGGGAGCGAATCAATATTGATATTCCACTCCCCGGTGAAGTAGTCGTCCAAGTCCATGAGCACCTCCCAGACGGTCGTCAGCATAAAGACGACCGAGAATACTGAGAAAACGCCCTTGACCACGTCCTCAAAGCCTATTATGAAGAACGCGGCAGCAATAAACACGGAGAAAATAAACAGTAGCATTTTCAACGTTTTTGGTATTCTCTGATCCTTGAGGTCGACGAACTTTTTTTCATCTTCGTGTCTCACTGCGTCCTCCATCTCTCGCCATTCAGTCCAGACTTTGGCCATCACGAACGCGGCCATCAGACCGTAGACGAAGAACAGAAACGCAATGGTCCCGCTTGACATCGCTCCTTCGTCGGCTTTGCCCGAGAAGAGACCGTGGGTACGTAACAATAACCATATGCCCGTAATTACCAATGAAAGAACTAACGGTCTTTTTAAGAGCTTCATTCTTTTCCTCCTTTTTCGGTTCGTTTCGTCTATATTATAGCACTTATTATATTTTTGTCAAGCAAAAATACCGATTCTCACGGTATCCAATAAAAATTTCGGTTGATTTTTTCCGGCCCGCGTCCGCAGGCGCGGGCGGAACGGACGTCAGATGTCTTGTTTAAAATAAGTTTGAGCTAATTTCAGAATATCCCGCCATTTTTCAAAATTGGAGTTTTGGACAAAATCCGAACTTGCTTTGACGAAAATCCTGATTTTGATTTCTAAAAAATCTTTCCGCTCGGGTGGGACGGGAAGAAGGAGGGTCAGGGAAAACGCCCCGAAGGAGTCGCTTCACGACCCTACAGGGTAAAAATTCTCGCCCCGCCCTTGCTTTTTTTGCTCCATAGCGTTCCGCCACTGCAGGATTACCTCTGGGATTTCGCCGCCGCAATTTTTCGTATTTCACTTCGCGAAATGCGCCGCCATAATTTGTTTGATAATTTTCATATTATTTGGTATTATAGCAATAGAGGTAATTATCTCTTATACTGCTATACTACCAAGGCATTATTTATATGACAAGTGGAAAAATTATCAGCGAAAACATTAAGAAACTCCGCACCAAGCTTGGCTTAACGCAAGACGATTTAGCCAAGAAGGCGGATATCAAATACACCACGCTTATGAAAGTCGGAAGTGGAACAGTTAATAAGCCGAGCGTCCAAACTATGGCGAAAATCGCCAAAGCGTTGGGCGTTTCAATAAAAGATTTGATAAAATAAAACTATGAGCAAAATAAAAATTGCTATTACTGATTTCCCTCCTTTAATTTTTGCGAAGGGAGAAGAATATAAAGGGTTTGAAATTGATCTATGGAATGCAATCGCTAAAGAACTAGGAATGGATTTTGAATATGAAAAACATAATTTCAAAGAAATTATTCCGTTATTAACCGAAAATAAAATTGATATTGGGTTAGCTGGTATAACTATTAACGAAACCCGCGAAAAAATAATTGATTTTTCTCACCAGACATTTGAGTCGGGCTTGAAAATTCTTTTATCTAAAAACAGAAAAAACATAGATCCTACTGGAACAATCAGAACTTTTATTAATCAGGGATTTAATCGCTTAATCAAGCCCATTTTAATTTTTTTGCTGATCACTTTTGTATTTGCCAACGCACTATGGTTTGCAGAAAAAAATGGCTCATTTGCTTCAAATTATTTACCGGGAGTTATTCAGGCGTCTTGGGTGTCGTTTAGTACAATCATTGGATTATTGTCAGGAGGTTCTTTCACTTTAATTTACGATATTCATACTTGGATGGGAAGATTTATTCTTGTTTTGACTCACATAATGAGCCTCGCTATTCTAGGGCTCTTTATAGGAGAAATAACCGCTTTTATTACTACTAGAAAAATAAGATTGAACATCGAAAGAGCAAGAGATTTACAAGGAAAAATAGTTGCCACGGTAGCCGGAACTACAAGCGAAAATGTGTTAAAAGATTTGGGTGCAACTGTTGTGCCAACAATGAAGATAGAAGAGGCATACGAAAAACTTAAAAGGAACGAGGTCGAAGCCGTAGTATTTGACGCACCTGTTTTAGTTTATTATTCACTTAATGAAGGACAACAATGGGCAGAAGTCGTTGGCGAATTATTTAATAAACAAAGTTATGGTTTTGCTTTGCCACAAGGAAGTGCGCTGAGAGAAGAAATTAATAAAGCATTTTTGAGAATCAAAGAATCTGGGCAATATGATTTATTCTATAAGAAATGGTTTGGCGAGGATTTGACAATGAAATCGTAGCATAAGATTTATTGGCACAAAATTCGGCGGCGGCGAGAAAGCGAAGGCGAGGCGGGAATTTTTACCCCTAGGGTTGCGAAGCGACTCCTTCGGGGCATTTCCCCTGACCCTCCTTCTTCCCGTCCCACCCGAGCGGAAAGATTTTTTAGAAATCAAAATCAGGATTTTCGTCAAATAAAGCCCGAGGAGGGTTTGACTCTCCTCGGGCTTTATTTCTGGCACTTGGGGCAAAAATGAGCGGAACGGCCGCCTAATTTTTTTCTTTCAATTATCGTCCCACACTCTGAACATTTTTTGCCCTGACAGTGATAAACCTTTATTGTTTCTTGGAATTTTCCCTTATCGCCGTTGATTCTACGAAAATCGGAAACACTCGTCCCAGCCATTTCTATGGCTTTCAAAAGAATTGGTTTAATGGCCTGGTGAATCTTTTTAATCTCTTTTGTTTTTAAGCTGTCCGCTGTTCTTAAGGGATGAACCTTGGCGCGAAAAAGAATTTCATCGGAATAAATGTTGCCAATACCGGCAATTAATT
>CAZUDS010000014.1:0-10781 GCA_964619425.1 uncultured Candidatus Saccharibacteria bacterium | reverse complement strand
AGATCTGAAAAATCTGCGTCCTTCGGACTTGATTTTTCAGTTTCCGATATAAAAAAATATTTGCTAAGCAATGTATTAAGCCGGGTTTAGTATTTTGATTTTAGTATTTTGGGATCTGTCTTTGAGGGGTCTTGAGCCCTCTATTTTTTGACATTCCTCTTGGTATTCACAGTATTCGCAGCGCCAGGGTTCAATATCTTTAGGAATAGAGGGTATAGTGTTATGCTTAATTTGCTCTTTTAAGATTTCAAGCTCTTTTAAGATCTTTTCAACCAATTCCGGGTTATACTCTACAATAAACTCCTTCAGGTTTTGACTGTCTTTGTCCTCATAGATAAAAATGCCTTGAGGAATTTTAAAGTAGTGCAAATAAAGCTGGAGTTGTTTTTGGTGGTCAGGATCGGGCTCTGTTAGTTTTGCAAATCTGTAACGAGAGCTACTCTTGATTTCCAGAACATAGGGCTTACCCTCAAAACCAATAATAGCATCAACCCGGCCTGAAATGATTTCTTGGGGCGGAATTTTTATTTCCGCTGCTCTGACAATACCCAAAGAAAACAAAACACTCATGAGCCGCATATGAGTATAATCACCGTGGTCAAAAATTCTTAAGATTCTTGCCTCTGGCTCTTTGTAGGGATATTTTTTGAATTTAAAGAAAATCGCCCGTGGGCATTTGCCAGCGTCTGTAATATAAAACTTACCAGTCCTGTCTCGGTCGCGGAAACCGTCCGTATAAAATTGGTCTATGAGTTCCTTTAGCATGCCGATGCGAATTTACGAATTTGATACGAATGATACGAATGTTTTTAGTTTAGAATTCTCTTCGGCTTTAAATATCTATCGCGAAAATTAACTATCAGTCCTAATCTCATCTTGGCAACTTTTAAGTAACGTTGCATCTGATAATAATCATCTTTAGTGATAAATCTCTTAGCCTTAAAATCTATTAGAACTTTATTTTCAATACAAAAATCTACTCGGTTGGTAGCAACATTTTCAGATATGGAAAGTTCTTTCTCTCGTTCATAAGGGATTTCAAATTTTTTTAGCTTCACCTCAAATACCTCCTGATATTGTTTTTCTCTACAGAACCTTCCGAGCTCACTATGAATTTTAAATAAAATCCCGGTGATTTTATAGGATAATTCAGGGTAAACTATTTTTGACCGCACTCCCTTCATTTTAATGACTGATGTCATTTTGAGGACTACTTTAGGAAAATTCATTCGTATCATTCGCATCCATTCGTATATTGGCATCGGGTCTATCTCTTACTCCACTGCGGTGCTCTTCTCGCCCTCTTCAAGCCAAACTTCTTTCTCTCCCGCATTCTCGGGTCACGGGTTAAATAACCTAACTGTCTTAATTTTTGCCGATACTTCTCATTATATTTTACCAGGGCCCGTGAAAGACCGTGCCTCACTGCTCCTGCCTGAGAAGTAATTCCTCCTCCTTTTATCTTTACTATAACTGTTAACCTGTTCAAAAGATCCAATTTTTTTAAGGGAGAAACAGCCAGCTGGGAAATTTCTGGCAAGGGAAAATAGACATCGCATTCTTTGCCATTAATCAAAATCTTTTTTTCTCCATCTTTGAAAATCCTTACTCTTGCCATAGCTGTCTTTCGTCCCCCCACTCCTTCCCAATACTTAAGGACTTCCTTCTTGGCCGGCACTTCCTTTTCTTCTTTCTTTTTCTTGGTTTTCGCTACTGTCTTTTTAATAGGCCTTGCTTTTTTCTCTGATTGTATTTTTTTTGTTTTAGTTTCCTTTATCATTATTCAAATTTTAGCCGCTTAATCTGCTCTTTTCTCAACTTATTTTTAGGCAGCATCCCCCAGACAGCCTTTTTAAGGACCTCAGCCGAATCTTTTTCAAAAAATTTTCTTAGAGGAATCTCTTTAAGACCGCCTGGGTAGCCAGAATGCCGATAATATTTTTTCTGCTCCATTTTATTGCCGGTAATCCGGATTTTCTCGATATTTTTAACAGTAACAAAATCACCTATATCTTTATAGGGCGCAAAGCCGGGTTTTTGCTTACCCCGCAATAATATTGCAATCTCTGTAGCTAATCTACCCAATACTTTGTCTGTGGCGTCAATTGTATGATTCTTCCGTTCCATACTTTAAGATTCCAAGCACCAAGCACCAAGCACCAAGCACCAAATTCCAAGCACCAAATAATATTTTAAATTCGAAGCACGAAATTCGAAACAAATTCAAAATCTCAAATTCTAAATTCAAAACGGTTTTGAATTTTGAACATTAGAATTTAGATATTGTTTCGGATTTCGGATTTCGGATTTCGAATTTTATCAGTGGGATTTGGAATTTGTGATTTGGAATTTCACCGTATTTGTTTGTGATTTGTGATTTGTTATTTTATTAATTCTATAATGGCCATCTTCGCTCCATCTGATTTCCTCGGACCCAGCTTTATAATACGGGTGTAACCACCCGGCCTATTTTTATACCGGGGTCCGACTTCTGTTGTTAATTTCTTAACAATGCTTTTGGAGAAAAAGCGGGCTAAATATCTTATAGATGCTAAATCCCCCTTTTTAGCTTTTGTTAGCATTTTTTCTAAAAGGGGTCTTACCTCTTTTGCTTTTGCCTCTGTTGTCTTAATCTTTTCTCTCAAAATTATCTCTCGCGCCAGACACTTCAAAAGAGCTTTTCTTTGATCTCTTTCGCGAGAAAGTTTTCTGCCTTTTTTACGTTTTTGCATGTTAGAGATTCTTAATGAGCGTAGCGAATTTAGAAGCTCTTACACCCAGCACTCAAGGCGTTGAGTGCTGGGTAACGATTTCCTAACGAAATTTCCGTCGCCCTACGGTACGGCTCGAAAATTTAGACAAAACCAGTTAAAGTTCTAACCCTATTCTCTTCAGAGCCCTTTTCACCTCCTTAGCCCCCTTTTCTCCCATACCCTCTAATTCTAAGATTTTCTTTTCTCCTTTTTTTATAATGCCTTCTGCTGTCTCTATCTTATTTTTCAAGAGGACATTGAGGACCCTGCCAGAAAGCTTAAGGTCTTGTACTGATATTGTCAAAGCATCTTCTTTTGGTTTTCCTTCTTTTGGTTTTCCTTCTTTTGGTTTTCCTTCTTTTGGTTTTCTCTCTTTTGGTTTTCCCTCTTTTGGTTTTCCCTCTTTTTCTTTTTCTTCTGGCTTTTTCTCGGCAGCGGACTTCTCTTTTTCTTTGAAGGACTTTTCTAACAAAGAAAAATGCTCAATCAAAATCTGAGAAGCCCTAACAAAGGATTGTTCTGGTGAAATTGTGCCATCTGTTTCAATCTCCAAAATCAATCTATCAAAATCAGTTCTTTCTCCCACCCTCATATTTTCTACAGCATATTTTACCCTTTTAATGGGCGTAAAAATGGCATCTAAAGGTATCTGACCAATTTCTAAGCTTTTGCGCGGCTTTTTTCTTCTCTCTACTGGCTCGTAACCTAAGCCCTTTTCAATCTGAATTTCCATTTCCAGCTCAGCTTTCTTGTGAGTAAGAGTGGCGATATGGGCTTCTTTATTGACAATCTCTACTTGTGAAGGGAGTTCTAAGTCCTTTCCCTTTGCCTCTCTTTCACCTTTAACTTTTAATTTCCCTGTCTGGGGGATATCAACGAACATCTTAAATCGCAATTGCTTTAAGTTTAGACAAATTTGTAAAACATCCTCTAAAACATTAGGCAGAGTTGAAAACTCATGCTGAACACCTTTAATTTTCACCTGAGTTATGGCAGCACCTTCCAGAGAAGAGTACAAAACTCTTCTCAGGCCATTGCCAAT
The DNA here is from genome assembly GCA_964619425.1 of uncultured Candidatus Saccharibacteria bacterium. GTDB lineage: Bacteria > Patescibacteriota > Minisyncoccia > Minisyncoccales > CAZUDS01 > CAZUDS01. The sequence continues at coordinate 6,986 of CAZUDS010000014.1, read as the reverse complement.
AGTCGCGCCATAGCCGGGATAAAGGGCCTCAATTCCAAAAGTGGTTTTATTTTTTTCTTTTTTAATAATTTTCGGTGGTTTACACAAGGGAAACATGTTAGAGCGACTTGATACCCAGCACTCAGAGCACTGAGTGCTGGGTATCTTAGTCGGTCTTACACCCAGCACTCAGTGCTCAAAGCACTGAGTGCTGGGTAACGGTTTTGTAGCTAAATTTCCGTCGCCTAACGGCTTGGAAATTTAGACAAAACCAGTTACTTAGAATAAAATTCAAAAATAAGAGAGATTTCGGCTGGGGGTTGGACCTCCTTAAGAGTAAGTTCTTCAACAACTTCACCCTCTATTTTCTCAGGATTAAGTTTTAACCAGGAAGGTGGCTGATGTTTTTTAAGACGAGAGACAATCTCCTTGAAAATCCCTTTCTTTAAAGAAGAGGTCTTTAGCCCAACTTTATCCCCTTTCTTGGCTTGATAGGAAGGAATATCGACCTTTTTCCCATTAATTAAAAAATGGCCATGGGAAATTAATTGTCTGGCTTGAGAACGGGAATTGGCTAAGCCCAACTGAAAAATTACATTATCAAATCTCATCTCTAGTTTTTTGACAAGCAATTCTGGAAGATTTTTAACTTTTCCCCTCTTTTCTAAAACCCCCTTGACATATCTTTCGAATTGTTTTTCCTTTAGGTTGTACCAATTTTTAAGTCGCTGTTTTTCTCTTAATTCTCTACCATATTCTGAAAGCCCCCTTGGCCTTCTCTTTCCTTTTTGGCCAGGAGGATAGGGCTTTTTAATCATTGCACACTTTGGACTTAAACATCGCTCTCCTTTTAAGAAGAGCTTGGCTTCCTGTCTCCGGCAAATTTTACATTTTGAACTTTTCATGTTAGAGCGACTTAATACCCAGCACTCAGAGCACTGAGTGCTGGGTATTTTAGTCGGTCTTACACCCGCCTAAATTTTTGCTAGGGCTAACTCAATCTTATTTTACAAACCAAGATATATCAAGTTTTACTCTTGCAAGAGAGTGTCGCAACACTCTCTTGCTTTCACTACACAAGCAAAAACTTTGGCGGGTAACGGTTTTCTAACGAAATTTCCGTCGCCCTAAGGGCTTGGAAATTTCGAGAAAACCAGTTACACTCGGCGGACCTTTGGCGGCCGACATCCATTATGAGGAATAGGGGTAATATCTTTAATTGAAGTAATCTCCAAGCCCCGAGCAGCCAAAGAACGTAAGGCAGAATCACGGCCAGGTCCTATTCCTTTAACCAAAACCTGGAATATTCCAATACCTGCCTTCTTGGCGGCTTCGGCAATAAATTCAGCTACTTTGGTAGCAGCGAAAGATGTTCCTTTCTTGGTATTCTTAAAGCCAATTTTGCCGGCCGAGGACCAAATTAAAACATTTCCCTTAGAATCAGTCAAGGTAATAATAGTGTTATTATAAGAAGAAGAAATATAAACTCTCCCCTCTTGAATTTTTGCCGTCTCCTTAATTTTGGGCTCTTTTTTGAGGGTTTCTTCGGTCTTTTCTTTTTCCTTTAAAATCTCCTTTTCTGTTTTTTTGATAATACGTTTTTTACCCATAATCCGATGCGAATGCTGCGAATGAAATACGAATGATGCGAATGTTACATTCACACGCACCCATTCGTTAAGGCATTCGCATACTTTTCATTTGTATCATTCGTATGCATTCGTATATTGGTATCGGGATGATTATTTCGGCGCCGGAGGCGGCTTCCTTCCGCTACCCATTGTTCTTCTTACATTTCCCCGAACCGTCCTTGAATTAACCCTGGTTGTCTGGCCTCTCACCGGTAATCCTTTTATATGCCTGAATCCTCGCCAAGAGCTGATTTCTTTTAATCTTTTAATATTATCTTTTATTTCCCTTCGCAAGTCACCTTCAATCTTATAATTTTTTTCAATAATCTCTTTTAATTTATTCACCTCTTCTGGACTTAACTCAGAAGCCCTTTTTTGAAAATCAACATTGGCTTTCTGTAAAATTTCTCTACTCAAAGAACGACCTATGCCATAAATATAGGTCAATGCTATCTCTATTTGCTTATTCTCGGGTATGTTGACGCCTGCTATACGTGGCATGTTCCTTCGCCCTCGCTCGCCTTCGGCTTCACTCGGGCTCAGTCAAGTTAAAAATTAAAAGTCAAAAGTCAAAATTCAATTTAGAGTTTCCGATACAAGAAACATATTTCTGAATTTCTATTCGCTTTCTTTTTCCATTTTCTCTAATATTCTTGAAATTTTTTCTTTCAGTTCAGGTAAATCTTCTTCCACAATATCAAAAAGTAAATCTAAATCAATACCAAAATATCCATGGATAAGTTTGTCTCTAGTTCTGGCCATTTCGCTCCAAGGCACATCTTCATGTCTTTCTCTGAATTCATCTGGTAGACTCTTGGTGGCTTCTCCAATAATTTCTATTCTTCGAATCACTGCGTCTTGAACTTGAATTAAATCAAAAAATTCGTCCCTATAGATCCCTTTGGTAAACTCCTCTATTTTCTCTATACTTTCTAAAATATGTTTAAGGAAAATTTTTGGGTCTTTTTTCATAGTATCCCAACTTGTTCCCCCAAAATTTGCTCTTTCAAAAAGGGATGGATAGATTTATAGGTTAGGAGGTCTACCTTTCTGTCTAATTTTTTCTCTAACTCAATTTCCAACCCAGCCAAATCCAACAAACTTTTTCTCCCTTTAAACTCTATTAAAATATCAATGTCGCTGTCTTTCCGGCTTTCCCCCCTTACAAGAGAACCAAAAACTGCGGCTTTTTTTACTCCGTAACGTTTCAATATAGGAGTAATTTTCTTTTTTATGTCTTGGATAAAAATTTTCATATCACCAAACAAAAAGCTATCCTTGCCTCTGTTTATGCTTAGGGTTTTTACAAACTACACGCACCCTTCTCTTTCGTCTAACAACCTTACAATCCTTACAAATTTTTTTGACAGAAGATCTTACTTTCATGTTAGAACGACTTAATAAGCTGACTGCCTCTGCGGTCAGCTCATTTAGTCGGTCTTACACCCAGCACTCAGTGCTCAAAGCACTGAGTGCTGGGTAACGGTTTTCTAACAGAATTTCCGTCGCCCTGCGGGCTCGGAAATTCTGAGAAAACCAGTTACTTCCCCCGATACACAATCCTTCCTCTTGCCTTATCATAGGGCGACAATTCTATTGTTACTCTGTCTCCGGGCAACACTTTTATCCTATACATTCTAAGACGACCGGCCAAATAAGCGATAATTTCTTCTCCTGTATCTAATCTCACCCTAAAAGTAGTATTGGGCAAGGCCTCTAGGGCTTGGCCAAAAACCTTTTGGACTTTTTCTTTTTTTGGCGACATTTTTCAATAATTTTCAATAATATAACAAAAGCTTCTTTCAGTCAACCCCGTTAGAGAATCTTTCTCTTAATTTAAATGATAGAATCCGATGTTTCAAAATACCTTGTAAAAAACAAATATGCCTACTATTCTCTAACGGGGTCAACCCCGTTAGAGAATCTTTCTCTTAATTTAAATGATAGAATCCGATGTTTCAAAATACCTTGTAAAAAACAAATATGCCTACTATTCTCTAACGGGGTCAATAAGAAACTCTATTTTAGTCCGTTGAATATCTTCCGGAATCCCTCCAAGCCAAAAGGGAGGCATTACTATCTCAGCCCTCTCAAACCGATCCCTTAAAAGAATAATGGCTTCGCTAATTGATTTACCAGCCAAAATATCCAACAAAGCGGTTTTTTCTATTTTATCTGAAATTTTAGCCGAAATTTTCAAAGAGAGAATCGCTCTTCCTTCTTCGATATCTTCCTCCTTAAGCTGCCAATCAACAATTAAGCTTTCTTCCCAAAACATCTTATTCTCTGGCATCTGAATACTCACTAATTCTTTGCCAATCCTTTGCAGTTCTTGTTTGCTAAAAGAGAAAATTCTTGTTCTAACTCTAACTGTCAGTTCAAATTCTTTAACAACAGTCCCCGCTTTTTCAGAAGAAGACGACTTTAAGATCTGGCGGAAAGCTGTTTCTTCTAAAAGAACCTGCCCCTTTTCCCTGGCTCTTTGCTTTAATGTCTCAATATTTGCCTTGTTTATTTTTGCCGCCAAAATATTCTCAGCCGCTTCAATATCTGTTGCTAAAACTTGGTGGCCCTTGCCCGAAAAACCGCCGACCATTTTCTCTTGACTCTCTCCGTAGACCAAAGTAAATAAATTAGTCCCGGCTAAACCCGGCAGAGAAAATTTGGAGGGCCCAATATTATAGTTTTCTCCTGGTTCTGCTGCTACCACTCTCACATCTAATTGTCCCGGAACCCATCTCCCCCCTCTCCGTTCTTTGCCGGGGATAATAATTCTTTGCGGGGTTCTAAAAAGCTTACCCCCTTCTGAAAGGAATCTAGTTTGCGCTGTCAAGGATAAGGGGGTAGTCGAATGAGCGTTATAGACCCTAATTATCCCTTCTGCTTTTTTCGCTTGAGCCACATAACTCGCTGAAAATTTTTGGGTCTCTTCGTCTTCTGTCTCTAAAATAACAGCGGGAAGAATTAAAGAAGCAAAATCAGGAAGAACCCCTTCTCTGAGGGTTATTTCTCTTTCTGCTTCTATTGCCTGGGTTGCCGGCCAAATCTTAACTTCTATTTTTTGATTCTTAAGATAAAATAACCCTGCCCCAAAAATCAAAATCAAACCCATAAAAAGGAAGATTGCTTTCTTATTCCGTGAAAACCTCCTCTGTTTTCGGGGCTTTTTTGTTATTTTCAAGCCCCGGGTATCAATTTTATGCGGAGGCAATATGTCTAAGAATTTTTCGTTTTCAGCCATAGATTAGTTGGTAATTTATAATTTATAGTTTATAGTTTATAGTTTATAGTTTATAGTTTATAGTTTATAGTTTATAGTTTGTAGTTTGTAGTTTGTAGTTTGTAGTTTGTAGCTTGTAGTTTCATTATAGCAAAAAGATTTTATTTTTGAAAGCTCATCTCGCTTTAGTAAAGAAGGAGCACAGGGAGACAAATCTCTAACGGGGTTTACTCCAAAATAGCTCTTATTCTTCTGACCCCTGCGCCTGAGCTTTCTTCTTTTACAATCTTAAAATGACCCAATTCTGAAGTTTTCTTTACATGAGGACCAGCGCAAATTTCTCTTGAAAAGACCTGCTCCTCTATCCCAGTAGAATAAACGGTCACCCTTTCTGGATATTTCTCTTTAAAGAAAGCCAAAGCCCCTCGCTCAAGAGCTTCTTTATAGTCCATCTCTTCTTTTGTGACTACTAAATCCTCTTTAATTTTTTGATTAACTAAGTCCTCTACTTTCTTTATTTGGACTGGAGTCATCTTGGCTGAATGGGAAAAGTCAAGTCGCAATCTTTCTGGCTTAATATCAGAACCCATTTGCTTCACATGTTCTCCCAAAACTTCCCTTAATGCCTGATGAAGTAAATGGGTTGCAGTATGAAGTCTAACAACTTTTAACTTTTCACTTTTAACTTTTAACTTGCCAATCCCAACACCACCAAACTTTTTTTCAACACCGGCGCGAGAGATTTCACGATGTTTGGCAAAAAATTGCTCAAAACTTTTTTTATCCACCTTAATACCCCTTTCTTGGGCTAACTCTTCAGTCATCTCCAAAGGAAAACCATAAGTATCATATAAATGAAAGGCGTCTTCGCCTTGAATGTTGCCTTTACCACTAATTTTTTCAAACTGCTTTAGTCCTTTTTCAAGGGTCTTTTCAAATTTTTCTTCCTCCTTTTGAATAACTGTTAAAATATCGGTCTCTTTTGGTTTCACTTCGGGATAAACGTCTTGGTAAATTTCAATAACTTCTTGGGCTAACGGAATTAAAAAATTTCCTGGCAAATTTAAGAGTTTACCAAACCTAATTGCCCTTCTCAAAATCCGACGTAAAACATAGCCCTGCTCAATATTGGAAGGAAAAATTCCTTCTGATATAAGAAAAACCGCCCCCTTTATATGATCTGTGATAACTCTCTTGATTTTTTCTAAATTTTGAATTTTGAATTGCAATTTTGCATTTTGCATTTTGCATTTTGCATTTAATTCGTCCATAACGGGCGAAAACAAATCTGTTTCAAAAACGCTGGGTTTTTTCTGAACCACCATGGCTAATCGTTCCAATCCCATTCCCGTATCCACCCCTTTTTGCTCGAGCGGGGTCAGACCCCGCTTTTCGTCTTGATAATATTCATTAAAAACCAAATTCCAGAGTTCAACAAATCTTCCGCAATCACAATTAGGAATACATTTCCTGCCTTTCTCACAGGGTTTACCGGTTAAATCACAATGAATTTCAGTTGTTGGCCCGCAGGGTCCCTCTTCACCAGTTGGTCCCCAAAAATTATCTTCCTTCCCGGCAAAATGTAAATTTCCTTTTTCTTCTGAAAATCCAAACTTGCTCCAAATTTTTACTGACTCTTCATCGCGTGGAATTTCAGCATTTCCTTCAAAAACGGTAACGATAATTTTGGATTTTGGAATTTGGAACTTGGAACTTACGAGCTCGAAAGCGAGTTCTATTGCCTCTTTTTTGAAGTAGTCATTATTAAAACTAAAATTACCTAACATCTCCAAAAAAGTTAAATGAGTGCCATCTCCTACGGCTTCAATATCTGAGGTCCGGAAACATTTTTGCACAGAGCAGGTCTTGTTCCCATAAGGCGATGGCTTTCCTAAATAATATTCCTTAAACTGCTGCATTCCGGCGGTAGTAAACAAAACCGTTGGGTCTTTTGGCAAAAGAGAACTTGAGGGAACAATTCTATGTCCTTTTTTTTCAAAATAGCTTAAAAAACTTTGCCGCAACTCTGCTGACTTCATAAAAATTTCGAGCTGAAAAAGGTTTTTGACGATGGTTTTTTCGACTTTTGTTTGATTTATTTATTTGTAGGAATTAGTCGCGTTGTTTACAGATTTTAATTAAGCGAGGCAATAAAG
>CAZUDS010000013.1:0-11207 GCA_964619425.1 uncultured Candidatus Saccharibacteria bacterium | reverse complement strand
TTACGAGCATACACATTTGGCCTCAAAGAGTCCAATATGTATCTGGCGTTATGCAACATCCAGGTGGGTACAAATTACAAATGACTTACAAATATACAAATATTTGTATATTTGTATTTATTCGTAATTCGTAGACCTTTATTTATGTTCAGATCCCGGCTTCGAACATCTTGTTGATTTTGTTTTTCTCTCTAAATATGGTATTGTAATATTGTGTCCGCCTGATGGCAATAGAATAAATCTCTAACCGTCCGGCGAATTAGGAAGCCGTTGTTTTTGAACAACGGCAGGCCATAATGCAAATTGTGGGTAAATTAAATATAGAGAAAGGAGCAATTATTACCTTAGTTTTAGTTTTTGGAAGCATCTTCTTGCTTTTATTAGGCGGACTTTTGAGTTTTATTTTATTTCAGCATCGCCGCGTCTCAGAGAGGGCTAGCTGGGAGAAATCTATCCATATTGCCGAAGCCGGTATAAATTACGCTAAATGGCGCTTATCTCATCGCCCAACTGATTTTCTTTTTTCCGGGGTTTATAATTACAAAGATACAGCCGGAATAGTGATTGGTCAATATCAATTGGAGATTATTGCCCCGACCATTTGTCAGCCAGGAGTAAAAATTAAATCAATTGGCCGGGCATCAAAATTTCCTGAGGTTAAAAGAACTGTTCAAATTCTTTATACTAAGCCGGGCTTAGCCAGATACGCTTTTTTGACTAACAGTAATGTTTGGTTTGGTCCAGGGGAAAAAATAAGAGGAATGGTTCATTCTAATGGTGGCATTAGAATGGATGGGATTCAGAATTCTTTATTTTCTTCAGCCAGAAGAACTTATACCTGCGGCCCGGGACACGGCTGTTTCCCTCCCCAGGAAAAACCCGGCGTTTGGGGAGAAGGAAGAGGAGGAGTAGAAGGTCTTTGGCAGTTTCCTATACCCCGGAAAGATTTTGACGCTATGGTGCAGGACTTGGCTTTTTTAAGAGAAGAGGCCAGAGCAAGAGGCATTTATTTGGGGCCGCTTGGTTTGGGTTATTATCTTCAATTCAGGAACAACGGCACTGTTGATGTCTATCGGGTAAAGAGTTTGCGGCCAAAGGTCTGGGGTTATAATGGCGAAGAATGGGTTTTTGAATCAAACGACTTTGATAGAATTGAGTTTTTTACCAATTATCCTCTGCCAGCAGATTGTTCCCCGATTTTTGTTGAAGATAATGTTTGGGTTGACGGCATAATTAATGGCCGAGCGGTCTTAGCGGCGGCTAGGCTTCCGGAAACAGCCGCGACAAGGAAAAAAATAATTGTTGCCAATAACATTATTAGAGCCAATCCACAATCGGTCTTGGGATTAATCGCTCAAAAAGACGTGTTGATTCCTTTACGTTCTCCTGATATTATGGAAATACAAGCAGTTTTGTTAGCCCAAAGAGGCAGCGTGATAAGATATTATTATCCTTGGTGGTATGCTCCTTATCATCTCCGTAAAGAGATTAAAATCTTTGGTTCAATTATTTCCAATAGGATTTGGACTTTCACCTGGGTTGATGGGGCCGGCAAGGTAATTTCTGGTTATGGAAAAACCGAAATAAGTTACGACCCCAATTTAACTCATAGCCCCCCGCCTTATTTTCCAGTTTATGGGGAGCGCAGAATGATGAAATGGGAAGAGCGATGAGTCCCTGATAATATTCAAAGCTAATGTTCGAAGCCGGGTTCTGAACATTGTCTATAGTAGGTAGTAGGTAGTAGGTAGTAGGTAGTAAGTAGTAAGTAGTAAGTAGTAAGTAGTAAGTAGTCCTACAACCCACGACCTACCACCTACGACCCACAAACTAATGTTCGAAGCCGGGATCTGTACATATGCGCTCACTTCGTTCGCGCATATACGCGGATTTACGCTGATTTAGAATTATCCGCTGATTTACGCTGATAAGTAAGGGATTCCTTTTTAATCAGCGTCTATCAGCGTTAAAAAGTTAATCAGCGTTATATCAGCGTATCGGAATTTTCAAATTCCGATATAAGAACATATTACTTTTATTTTCGGGGCGTCCGGACTTGAACCGGAACTCGCCCGCTCCCAAAGCGGGAATGTTAACCATTACACCACGCCCCGATTTAGAAAGCGCTGGGTTCATACTATCATTATATATTCTACACCACTCTCCGTCAATTGAAAGCCGTATTGCACAAGACCGCTCTTTTTTATTTTTTGGATTTGGATTAAGATAAAGTTAATTATGAAATATCAAACTTTAGAGCATCTGGCTGATCTAAAAATCAGGGCTTTTGGTAGAAACGAAAAAGAGATCTTTGAAAATGCTCTTTTTGGCATGTTCAAAGAAGCTAATTATCAAGGAGAAGGCAAGGATATAAAAAGAGAAATTAGGACTTCTTCTCAGGACTTACCCTCTCTTTTAGTTGATTTTTTAAGTGAGTCATTATATTTAGCAGAGATCAATCAAGAGGTCTATCACAAAATTTATTTCAAAAAATTTAATGATAAAAATATAGAAGGGATTTTGACAGGCAAAAAATTAAAAAGAATAGGCGTGATAATAAAGGGAGTAACCTGGCACGACTTAAAAATTCAACAGAAAAAAGACGGGGCCTGGGAAGCTACTATTCTTTTTGATGTTTGAGATATAGGGTGATAGTATTGGAGAATTAATGTTCAAGAGACCCTGAGAAAATAGGGTAACTACTCGCCCATTTGAAGTTTAGCTGACAGAGACCCGATCCCTGTTAACTAACAGGGATCGGGTCTCTGATTTATCTCTGCGATATCACAACTTGGAAAAACACATGCCTGAAAAACGTGCCAAAAGTGCTCGTTGGTTTTGCAAGCTTCAAATGGTGAGTAGTTACAAAATAGGGTCTTTTCTTTTTTCCCGGTTTTGATAAAATATAGGTATGATTTCCAAAAAAGATTTTAAAAAAATAAATGATTGGTTATGGGAAATTCCAAAGAGTTTTCGGCCAGATATGAGAGTGCCGGCCAGGATTTATGTTACAGAAAAGATGTTGGAAGATTGTTTTCGAGATAGATCCCTTGAACAATTAATAAATCTTTGTTGTCTTCCTGGTATTCAAAAATATGGAATTGCCATGCCTGATTGCCACGAGGGCTACAGCAGCCCAATGGGGGGAGTGGCTCCAATTAGGGCTTCTGACGGTATTATTTCTCCTGGAATGACGGGCTATGACATTTCATGCGGGATGCGACTTTTAGTTTCAGAATTTCAAGAAGAAGAAATTAAACCCTATTTAGAAAATTTGGCAACTGAGATTCAGAAAGAAGTTCCTTCGGGTTTAGGTCAAGGAAGATCTATAAAATTAGATTTCCCGGCCTTAGATAAAATTTTAGAAAGAGGTGCTCAAAGATTAGTAGAACAAGGATATGGAGAAAAAGAAGATGCGGAAAATTGTGAAGCCGGGGGGTGTCTTGAGGATGCCGATGCTAGCGCGGTCTCTGACCATGCCAAAAATCGCGGCCGCGATCAACTTGGGACTCTCGGAAGTGGAAATCATTTCTTAGAAGTTCAAAAAGTAGAAGAAGTTTTTGACGAGGGTGTTGCAAAAACCTTTGGACTTTTCAAAAATCAGATTTGTATTATGATTCATGTGGGCTCAAGAGGTCTTGGCCATCAAGTTGCTACTGATTATATAAAAGAATTTATGGGACTAATGGCAAAATATAAAATTCAAATCCCTGATCGAGAATTCGCTTGCGTTCCATTTAAGTCCTCTGATGGTCAAAGATATTTTTCAGCCATGGCTGCCAGCGCTAATTACGCCATGGCCAATCGGTTAATGATCGCCTATTTTATTAGAAAGGCCTGGAAAAAAATTTTAGGAGAGAAGACCTCGACCCCAAAAACACTCTATGATATTTCTCATAATATTACTAAAATTGAAAAGCACGAAATTAATGGAATAGAAGAGGAGTTGGCTGTTCACCGTAAAGGAGCAACAAGGGCCTTTCCACCAGGGCACCCCGAAATCCCTGTTAAATACCGTGAAGTTGGACAGCCCACTATCCTTCCTGGATCAATGGGCACTGCTTCGTATATTTTAGTCGGGACAAAAAGTGGAAAAGAGGCCTTTTACACTACTGCTCATGGAAGCGGTAGAAGAATGTCCCGCCATGCGGCAATCAGAAAATTTTCTGGACAAGAAGTTATTCAGGACTTAAAGCAGCGAGGAATCATTGTTCAATGTCATAGTTTAAGAGGTATAGCCGAAGAAGCCCCCGGCGCCTATAAAGACGTTGAAAAAGTAGTGGATGTGACCCACCAAGTTGGGCTTTCAAAAAAGGTCGTAAAATTAATACCTTTGACTGCAATCAAAGGAGAATAAAACATAAAGATATGAAAAACATAAAAAAAATAATAGCATTTGTTGTCTTAAGTATTTTTATTTTGCCGGTTTTGTCCTTGGCTGAGATTTATCCATATCGCCTGTTTGCCAGAGACAAAAACATAGATCTAAGGGTAATGGATCCGGAGGACAGAAAAAGAGAAATCCAAGAAGCAATTACAGAAATTAAAGAAATAGATGAAAAGATTGAACGAGAAACAAAAGTAATGAGGCAAAAAATAAAAGAAAGGGCTAAAGAAAATGTAAGAGAAATAATAGATGAAATCGGACAAGAACATAGAATTAGAATAGCGCCTGGGATTGTAAGAGGAATTGAAGAGAAAATAACTGAAGAACTTAAAGAAAAGATTGAAGGTTTGGATGATAAAGCCAAAGAAGCAAGAGAATTTAGAGAAGGAGCAAGAAAAAAAGTAAAAGAAAAAGAAAATATAGAGTTAAGGATTGCAAAATTTGAAGGAGAGCTTACGATCCTTGAAGGGGTGGGTGAAGAAGAATTAAAAAGGGCAACAGTAAGAGCAGGAATAGAAATAGATCTTATCGCTCCTGAAGAAATAAGAGAAGGAATGAGAGGACTTAAAAGGGACGCCCGAGAGGCGCTGAACAAAGCAAGGGAAAAAAGGGTTAGAGTGGTAGAAGAACTGGAAAATGTCGCCCAAGAAAAAGGAAGGATTGAGGAAAAAACAAGACAAGCAATTGAAGCAATCAACGAAACAACCCGGCTTAAAATGGTAAGAGAAATTGAAAAAGAAGTGGAAGAAAGATTAGAAGGAGACATCCTGGCAGAAACAAAACAAAAGATAAGAAGAAGAGCGGAAGAAACAACAAATCAGGTAATGGGATTGGTTAAAGAGTTAGAAGAAACAGTAGAAAAAGAAAGGGAAATTCAACTTATGAGAATTGGAGAAATTGAACGGGATACTGATGGCGACGGGTTGTCTGATAAAGAAGAAATTAATCTCGGCACCAACATTATAGATCCTGACTCTGATAATGACGGCTTCTTGGACGGAGTAGAAGTTAAACACGGCTTTAATCCGCTTAGCCCGGCGCCTGAAGCAGGGTTTGCTCTTCAAGACCCGAGAGAAGTTAGTCCTGAAAAAATTGATGTTTATATCGTAGAAAATGTGGAGACAACAATTTTGCCCGATGGAAGAAGAGGGATTAAAATTAGTGGTCGGGGTCTGCCGAATAGTCCTGTAACCGTATCTATATTTTCCCGACCAATAATTATAACCGTAGAAACAGATGGTCAAGGAAAATGGTCTTATGTTTTAGAAGATCCCTTACAAGACGGAAAACACGAGGCCTACGTTGTCATTGCCAATAATAGAGGAGAAATAGAGGCCCGGTCTTTAGTTTTTCCTTTTATTTTGGCCGGAGAAGGAGAACACGTTGCCGCTTTGCCCCATATTGCCAAAATAGCAGCCGCTCCGATTGAAGAGATAAAAAGGGGCTATTTGGTCTTAACGTTCTTGATCGCGGTTTTGGGCATAATAGCGGGCTTAATTATCGTTCAAAGATTTAGCAAAAAAAAGAAGGGGCAAGAAAGAAGCGAAAAGAATAGGTCCCGTTAGAAAGCGCCGGGGGCTTTTTAGCGGGATAAACCCCGTTAGAGAACTTCATTCTTCTACCCCGTTAGAAAAAGATTTTCTAACGGGGCGAGCGGTCTGCGGCGACAGCGGCTTTAAGCCACTGTCGCCTCTAACCGGTAATGGCCACCGATTAAAATCGACTTGTCCTATTAGAAATTCATTTCTAACGGGATGAACTTTCTCTAACGGGGTAAACGGATAATTTTTTAAAGGAGATGTTTGACTTTATCAAGAAAAATCTAGGGATTTTGTCTTCTTTGGTTTTAGTGGTCTTAATTCCGGTATTGATTTATGCCAATGTCTTTTTTACTATTTCTGTTTTTCAGGAACATATTGACGACAGCTTACACCTAAAAGCAACGTTAGCCCAAACAATCTTTGGCATTTTGGCTTCTGGAATCATTAATGAGCCCGAAATTTTACAGGAGAAAATTGAAGAAATTGGAAAAATGGAAGGAGCGGAAGCAATAGTTAATCTCCAAATAATTGCGCCTGAAGATAGAGAATTCAAAATAATTGCCGCTAAAAATAAAAAAGACATTGGCGCCATCGTTACTAAAGATGCAACTGTTATTATGCCTTGGTATCAAGGAAGACCCTTTGCTAACTTACGAAAAGAAAACGATAAAAGGGTCTGGTATGTGGTTGATTCTTTTTATAATGAGCAAGAAGAAAGGGCCGGACTTATTTCATTAACTCTTTCTTTAGAGCAAACCGATGCTCTGATTCATCGGACTGTTTGGAAGTCATATTTAATTCTTTTTGCCACTGTTTTAGTGGTCTTGTTTCTAGTGGCTCACCATACAAGATTATTTGGATATGTTGTTTTATATAATAAATTGAAAGAGGCCGATAGAATGAAAGATAATTTTATCAGAATGGCCACCCACGAGCTTCAATCACCGATTATTAATATCAGAGGCCATCTTGAAGTTTTAGAAGAAGAAATTTCAGGCGCTCTAACAGAAAACCAAAGAGAGTTTTTCAGAAGAGCAAAAATTTCAACAAAAAATTTAAGCGACTTAATGTATGACATTTTAGAGGTCTCAAGGATTGAGCAGGGTAGGTTAGATTTTATTCCTCAAAAAGTTTGTCCCCAAAAACTTATAGCCGAAATAATCCAGGACTTAAAACCCAAAGCAGAACAGAAAAACCTTGCCTTACTCCTTGGTCTTGGGGCAGAGTCCTATTTTATCAAGGCAAATCCAAATAGATTCCGCCAGGCCCTAACAAACCTTCTTGAAAATGCTATAAAATATACGACTGAAGGAAAAATCTGGATAAGAACAAAAATAGACAAACGTAAGGGCAAAAAGAAATATATTGTTGAGATAGAAGACACAGGTATTGGTATTTCAGCGGAAAACCAGAAAAGATTGTTTGAGAGATTTTACCGGGTAAAAACAAAAGAAACCGCTGACATCTCAGGCACTGGCTTAGGGCTTTGGATTAGTAAACAGATTATAGAAAAGACAGGAGGAAAAATTTTTGTAGAAAGCATGAAAGGAGTAGGCACTAAATTTACTTTGGTTTTTCCTCTAATCAAAGAGTAATAAAATGAGAAAACGATTAAATTCTCATAGCGCTAATTTGTTGGATTGCTTTTTTAATTATGACCAAGAAAAGATTACCAAAAAGTATCCGGAAATTTATTCGCCGAGAAAAAGCTCGCATTCGCCGAGAGGTCTTTGGTTTAGAGAAACAAAAAAAAGTCCTTGAAGAACTTTATCAAAAATTAAACCCAAAAAAGAAGAAAAGTGACGATAAAACCATTGAAATTTTAGAGAGGAAAATTCCAAAAAGCAAAATTTCAGTTAAGAAAAAAAGAAAAAGCCCGATAGCGATTTCAAGGTCTGCTGGGGTCGGACCTACCCCCGATCCCAAGGAAAGCCGTTAGAGGCGGATAATAAATTGTCCTTTGGGACTCTCGTATATCTCTTCTTCAAAGTCCCGCGCCTCTATGACGTAAAAATAAAAACCATTGGGCAAGGACTTGCCTCGATTATCATGAAGATGCCACTCAAATTGTTTTCCAAAAATTCTTTCGCTCTCAAAAACTTGTTCACCTCTAAGGTTAAGAACTTTAACTTTAATATCTTTCACTCCTCTTCCCCTAACTCTGAAAATTAAGGTCTTTTGCTCTACAATATGAGCGGGAAAAAGTTCAAACTTTTCTATCTCAAATTTTGGGAATTCAAACCTTTTCTTTTCAAAATACGCAATTAAAACCTCAGCCGCGCTATTAATCACTTCTTGGCTCAAGGGAACCAGGTCGGCATCAATCGCCTTTCCAGAAAGATAGAAAGAGATCAGCGAAACAAGAACCTTGGAATCAACCTTTTGATCTGCTGCCCCTGGAAAATCTTCAGCCAAAAGATATGCTTCAAAAGCCACCTCTATTTCCTCCCGACAAATAATCTTATCAGCCATTCTTCCTGGGGGACAATTCGGAATATGGTTTGCCACTCGACCGGGCAAGGATATTTCAGGCGATATAATAAAACGCGTTGTCGGCGGAGGCGCGGGATTGGAAAGGCGAGGGAAAAACACTCTTACCTCAGGATCAACGTCTATTCTCCTTAAAAGTCCTCGGGATTCAGGTCCCACCTTTATATTATCAGTAATTTTCCAGATAGCGTCTTGGGCAAATTGTTCTCTATGAATCTCCTTTTCGTCAATAATTTTTATCAGCTCATAAAGTTGAAAAGCAGACGCCATTCCCCAGTCCTTAATATTCAAAGTAACATCAAGAACATCGTCAGCCGAAGGCCAATCCTTAAAACGGTCAATACAAGCCACCCATAATCCCCTCAAAGTTATTTCTTCGTCTTTTGGCACAAAGACCTCAAAATCCTGAGTTACTACAAGCGACTGCTTGCCCTCTTTACTCAAAAGGACATCTCCCTTTTCAATATTAATGGCTGTATCTTTCTTGTAGGGCCCGGCAATAAAAACCACTCCCTCCTCAAAATATTCTCCGCTCCCTATAAGTTGGATGTTGCCTCTTTCAATTGCTTGCCGAAGGGAAAGATGATCAATATCCTCCGAAGGAGGCAATTTTTTAATTATCCTAGCATCCACCTCAATAACGTTTTCTAAGGCATATCCTCTTCCTTCAAACTCTTTTGGCCTCAGATATGTTCTTTGACCGTCCTCCATTAAAAAAATAAAGTCAGTCCCCCTCTTTCTAATTAAAATGTCGTCTGATTCCGAGCCAGGGGCAATAAAATCAGGTCCCCGAGAAAAACCCTCAAGCGCCCGCGGAGGCACTGTCTCAATCTTGTCCCACCCTTCAATACCGACCATTAAATCAATGATTTTAGGTCTCAGAATCAAATAAAACCTTTTATTCTGGAACCAAAAGATCTCTTCACTGCCCAACTCTCTTACTAAACTTCTATCATACTGGAGAAAAATATCATTATCTTTGGGGTGAACTATTATCTCCTCTCCTGGGTCTCTTATGTCAGGGACTATATCAGGGACTCTTCTGTCTTGTTCCTCTAAGTCCTTTCGGTTTATAATAAAGAAAACGCCGGTCAAAACCGCAAGGGCTAGAACAACGGTTAAAATAATTAAAAGTTTCTTCTTTGGCATATCTCTATTATACCAATTATACCATTTTAAGAAAAATTAACATACAAATCAATCTGTAACTACTCATCTATTTGAAGTTTAGCTGACAGGGACCCGATCCCTGTTAGTTAACAGGGATCGGGTCCCTGGCTTGTCTCTGTACTGTGTTATATATTTTTCATCTCCATCCTTACCCTGTTAGAAACGAGGTTTCTAACCGGCACGCGCGTACTAAATCTTCTTTCTAATGGGGTAAAAAATTCTAACCAATGCCTTGCAATTAAGAGGCCGGAATGGTGCGATATCTTCTGGAAGAAAAACTCGCCTATGAGGGCCAAAAAATATGCGAAAGAAAAAAACTGCCTTGAAGCGGGGTATTCGAACTAAAGCCGGTTTTAGAACGCCCCGTAAATTTATTGCCTTAAAGGTTAAGGCCATTAAAAAATGGAAAGCGAGAAGCCAGCCAAAATTAAAAAGGCAATGGCCCTGCCGATAGAAAGAAAACTTTCCCTTTTGCGTAAGGTATTGTTCTTTGAAGTGGTTTTGTTTTTAGCGACAATGGCTTTGGGCATCACTGTTGCTTTAAGATTAATTCACTTCCGCCAAGAACAGTGGCTTCCGCCAGCCACGCCCGTGCCTTTTCTAAATTTTATTATTGCCCTTGCCCTGGCTACTCTTTTTATTTTTCTCATTATCTTTGTTTGTAAAAAGAAACGGTCCAAGGCAGTAATTTTTAAATCTCTCTTCGCTCTAGTGATTTTTTTAGGCGGTATTTCAGTCCTGGTTCTTTGGTTCGGGGACTTATCCCTGGTTTTGATAACTCTTTTAATTATCGGCTGGCTAAAATACCCCTCACCTTTGTTGCATAATCTCTGCCTAATTTTAGCCATGGCCGGACTGGGAGCAACTTTGGGCTTGAGTTTAACCCCCCAAATGATTGTGGTTTTTTTAGTTCTTTTTTCCATCTATGATTTTATCGCTGTCTATAAAACCAAACATATGATAAAGATGGCAAAAGAAATGATAAAAGGAGGAGCAATCTTAGGTTTTGTTGTTCCCCAGAAATTTTCTGACTTCACTCTTTCCTTAAAAGAAGTTAAAGTCGGTGGTAAATTCTTGATTTTAGGAGGAGGAGATGTTGTTTTCCCCCTGCTTTTGGTGGTCTCTTTACTACCCCAAAGTATTTTTGCTTCTTTAATTATTGCCTTTTTTGCCTTAATTGGCCTTATTTTCAGCTTTCTAATTTTCATTAGCCAGAAAATCCACGCTCCCATACCGGCCTTACCGCCGATTGCCCTTTTCTCAATCCTTGGCTACTTACTTGTGATTTTGCTAAACTGGTAACCGGGGTTTGACATTTTTGGAACTATCATTGTCCTAGAACCTCCAAGGATTATTGAATATCTTTAAGACAAAGAGAGGTCATCTAACCTCTCTTTTAGACCGGCCTATCTTTAGCCTTGTGCCGCGGGAGGGACTTGAACCCTCAAGTCCTTACGGACAGTGGATTTTGAGTCCACCCTGTTTCCCAGTTTCAGCACCGCGGCCTTTTTACCCCGTTAGAGAATTGTTTTGTTTATTTGCTTGCTATGATAACGCTTTTGGATAAATAAGGTCTGTTATTTTAACCTATCCTGCTGTTCCCTAACGGGGTTTACGCT
>CAZUDS010000012.1:0-11529 GCA_964619425.1 uncultured Candidatus Saccharibacteria bacterium | reverse complement strand
AATTTCGTGCTTCGTGCTTCGAATTTCCAGGCCGAGCGTAGCGAGGTGTGGCTGGGTCGCAGTGAAAGTATTCCTGGCGACTGTTTACCAAAAACACAGGTCCCTGCTCAACTCGAAAGAGGATGTATAGGGGCTGAGGCCTGACCAGTGCCCGTATGTCAAGTTTCCCGGTTGCTTCGCGCCCGGGGTACGAATTTAGATGAATTCGTATCTCAGCCGCGGAGCGGCTGAGGGAATCAAGCTACGGGTAAACGTCGGCGGTAACTATGACTTTGTTGTAGTTATAAAATCTGGCTGTATGCTGGAAACTCCCATGTATCCTTAACTGGCAACGGTTAAGGTGGGGACAATCAGCAGGGAAGTTGTAATTAACCCCTCAGAGACTATACGCCAGAACCGTTTTAATAGACGGTATGAGATAGTCCGATCTTGTGGGCGACCATAAGTTTAACATTATGAACCGTCCAAAGGTATTTAACGCAATGCCTTTGTAAAACTTGGCTATATGCTGGAAACCCTGTTGTATCTGGGGCTACCGATGATATAATGATTTAAGGGGAAATTATCCCTTGAATATTATGTCAGGTAAAAATGCTTCCAGTGCAGACAATCAGCAGGAAAAGATAGAAACTCGCGGATGGGTAGTAGGATAGGAAATCCTTTAAACATTCATCCATGTTTAAGTTTCTATCATCCTCAGAGACTATACGCCAAGCTAAGCACTCAAAGCGTGGAGCGTTTAGAAGATATAGTCCGAGCTTTTGGGCGACCAAAAGATTTTACCCTGTTAGATAGTAAACATTTAATGGGGTAAGCCCGATTAGATAGTAAGTATCTAAACGGGTTTAACACAACTGAGCGTAATCCCTTGCCACGTAAGTTGTGGCCCGCATGAAAGGCTTAACGACCAGGAAACTGTCTCCAGGAGCAGCCCGGTGAAAATGCAATACCGGTGAAGATGCCGGTTACCTGCGGCTAGACGGAAAGACCCCGGGAGCTTTACTGTAGCTTGACATTGGGTTTTGGTTATGGATGCGTAGCGTAGGTGGGAGACTTTGAAGTTCTGGTTTCGGCCGGAATGGAGTCGCCAATGAAACACCACCCTTTTATATCCTTGATTCTAACCCTGCTTTAGCAGGGCACAGTGTTAGGTGGGCAGTTTAAGTGGGGCACTTGCCTCGTAAAGAGTAACCGAGGCGTTTATAAGGTCGGCTAGCTCCGGATGGAAATCGGAGTGATCGGGTAAAGCCATAAGCCGGCTTGACTGCGAGGCGGATATGCCAAGCTCTTATACCAAAATTACTTTGTAATTTTGGTCAGACCCGTCCCAAGCTTTGCTTGGGAATAGGGAGGCACGAAAGTGGAACTTAGTGAACCGACCATGGTTAGTAGGACCGTGGAAGATCATCAGACAAAAGTTACCCCGGGGATAACAGGCTGGTAGGGCCCGCGAGTCAATTTTGGCTCCTTTTCCGAGTAATCGGATTTGAAAAAGTGGCTAATAACGGTGAAACCCGAGCGCATTTACTACCGTAAATGCTAAAATCAAAAATCAAAAATAAAATATCAAAAATAATATTTGATTTTTGAGATTTGATATTTGATTTTGAGCATTGAGTGGAGTGAGATGCGAACGGGTAATACCGTGGGAAGTAATTTATGGAGTCTGTAAAAATTTGGGAAATGAGAAAAAGACCTCTCACTTCTCAGCAAAAGGAGTTCTTAGCAGGAACTCTTCTAGGAGATGGTTGCTTGTTATGGACCACCAGAGGTTATTGTTTAAGAATTCATCATGGAATAGAGCAGAAAAAATATGTGGGGTGGAAATATAATGTAATGAAAGATTTTGTAAATACACCTCCTAAATTATGTCAAAGAGGTTATCATTTCCGTACCGTTTCTAATCCTATTTTTGAGAAATATCGACAGATGTTTTACGAAAGAAAGAGAAAGAAAGTGCCTGAAAATATTAGAAATTTATTAACTCCATTAGGATTAGCGGTATGGATAATGGATGATGGATCAAGAGATAAGGGCTGCGTCAGAATAAGTACTCACAATTTCAGTTATTCTGACCACCTTAAACTTCAAGAAACTCTAAAAGCTAAATTTAGTATAAAATGTAACATCCAGAAAGCAAAAGATAAATTTTGGCTTTGGGTAAGATCAGAAAGCACTTCTAATTTAGTGAAATTAATCCAACCATATTTTATACCAAGTATGCTGTATAAATTACCCCGTAACGACTACCCAGTTCTTTCTAAAAAAAAGCTGGGTGGTAGTAGATTGAAACTACTACAATACGCCACTGTCATTGAAAAAGGACAAAGATATAGTCTGTATCATTGGAAACAATGAATTATACGCCACATCAACGGCCCTGTTCGGCACCTCGATGTCGGCTCTTCGTATCCTGGGGCTGGAGAAGGTCCCAAGGGTTTGGCTGTTCGCCAATTAAAACGGAACGTGAGCTGGGTTCAGACCGTTGTTACAACACAGTAATGGCGGCTTGTCAAGGGTAACCTGACAAGGTAAAACCAACTAATATCGATGAAGTCCTTGCATTACAACCTGTCGTATGCTAGGATAATATCGAGGGAAGCCAGCGCACCGCTGGAAGCGGTGCTAAAATTAAAAATAAAAAATCAAATATCAAAAATTTTGACTTTTGCATTTTGAGTTTTGAATTTAGCGAGCGAAGCGAGCGCTTGGTCCCGTAGAGACTTTCCCCCACCAAATTTGGTGGGGGAGGATAGGAGTTTAACCTTCTATAATACGTTGGTCCCCCATGAGATAATTTTTATATCTCGCGGGGTGGTGATATAGTCCATACACTTAGTAATAGGTGAAAAATATGCGTGAGACAGGTTGGTCCCTATCTACCGTAGGCGTTGAATCTTGAGGGGAGTTCGAGATAGTACGAGAGGACCTTTCGGAACCAACCTCTGGTGTACCAGTTGTCGAGCCTTCGGCAGCGCTGGGTAGCTAAGTTGGGAAGGGATAAGCGCTGAAAGCATCTAAGCGCGAAGCCCACCCCAAGATTAGGATTCTTTTGTCTTCCTTGAAGATCACGAGGTTAATAGGGCACAGGTGGAAGGCCAGTAATGGCTTTAGCCAAGTGCTACTAATAGACATTCGCAATTTGCTTCGCAAATTGCCCGCTGATTTACGCTGATTAATGAGTTGATTTACGCGGAAAATTATCCGCGTCTATCCGCCCATAGGCGCCGAAGGCGCCTGTATCTGCGTCTATTTGCGTGGTTGCGAGGCAACCATTTTGGATAGTAATTAATAATCACTTTTTATCAATAATTTGAACTCCAGACCTGTATAAGGCGACGATATCGGAGGTATTCCACCCGTTCCTCCCGTACTACAGCAAAGCTGAGTGCGGGACTCCGCTACCTCTTCGCATTCCGAACCCCGCACTAAAATAAAAAGTTCAAAGATCGTATCTATCTAATGGGGGCTATACTGGTATTGTCCCACCTGTTCCCTTACCGAACACAGAAGTGAAATATACCAAGGCCTATGATATTACTTCGGTGAGAAAGTAGGTAGCCCCCGTTAATTAGATACGATTTTTGTTTAGCGCAGAGCGCAGCGCAGAAGCATGCGCCGGCACCGAGCCTCGCTCTGGCGCGGGGTGAAATCCTCCAGAGCCGATGGTAGTTCTTAGGAGCGAGAGTTAGTCATCGTCTTATACATATCTGGAGGTTTTTTTATTGTGAAAGATGTTCGAAGCCGGGATCTGAACATTGTTTGAATATCAAGGTAGGAACGTCTCATTTTACTCCAAATATTTCGGTGTCATTTTATATTGCAGAATTCGCGGTATTTCATTGAGGCCCTTTTTTTGTTACAATAAAATAATGGAAAATAATTGGTACAATTTTTCTGGGGAGGAGGTTTTAAGGAGGCTGAATACGAAGCGGGAAGGATTGAGTGAAAAGGAAGCTGAAAAACGGCTAAAGATTTACGGTCCCAATAAGATTATCAAAAAAAGGACTTTTTCCGCTCTAAAAATTTTTCTTTCCCAATTTACTAACTTTTTGATTATTATTCTGATTTTGGCTGCCCTAATTGCCGCCCTAACCGGTAAAATCGTTGAGGCATTGGCAGTTGCTTTTGTTGTTCTCTTAAATACTTTTTTGGGATTTTTTATGGAGCATCGGGCCGAAAAAAGCATTGCCGCTCTAAAAAAGATGCTTTTGCCAGTGGCGCGAGTGATCCGGGATGGTAAAGAAAAAATTATAGAGACCCAATTTTTGGTTCCCGGGGACATCATTGTTTTGGAAGAAGGAAACAAAATTCCGGCTGATTGCCGGCTTTTGGAAACAGTAAGTTTAGAAGTAAATGAGGCCTCCTTAACCGGAGAGTCAATGCCAGTTGCTAAAACCACGGATGCAAACCCCGTTAGAAAGGGTGGGGCTTTGAACCCTACCTTTTCTAAAAATAAGGATAGGGATTTATATTCATTCCTACCCCAAGGGATGGGGCTTTCTAACGGGGTAAAAGTCCAAGAAGATGAAAAAAGGCAAATGGTTTTTATGGGAACAATTATCGCTAAGGGTCATGGTAAAGCAGTGGTGGTTAAAACCGGAATGGAGACCGAATTTGGAAAAATTGCTGGCATGTTGACTGAAGTTAAGGAAGTCCCCAGTCCTTTACAAAAACAAACTGTAATTTTAGGCAAAAAAATAGCCATTATTGCTTTTTCCATTGCTATTTTTATTTTGATTATTGGAATTTTGCAAGGCAAGCCCCTTTTTGATTATAAACAGTTAATGATTGCCCTAAGCTTGTTTGTGGCGGTAATTCCTGAGGGGTTGCCAGTAGTTCTAACCCTGGCCCTGGCCTTGGGTGTCCATTGGATGGCTCGTCAAAAAGCCATTATGAGAAGAATGACGGCGGTTGAGACCTTAGGATGCACCCAGGTAATATGTACTGACAAAACCGGAACCTTAACTAAAAACGAAATGGTGGTTCGAAAAATTTGGTTAGGAGGAAAGGAATTTGAAGTAGGGGAGAAAAAATTTGATTTTAAGATATCTCCAGAAATTCCTATTTTTTTGAAAATTGGAATTTTGTGTAATATGGCTGAGGTCTATCCCAAAGGGGAAGGATTTGAAATTTTAGGCGATCCGACCGAGGCCTCGCTTCTAGTCCTGGGAGAAAAAGCTGGGATAAAAGAAAAAAAGGCCAAGGCAAAAGGCAAGTTTTTAAATGAATTTCCTTTTGACCAGTCCTTAAAGAGAAGGGCGGTGGTTTGGGAAGAGCAAGGAAAAATTGAACTCTTGACTATGGGCGCTCCTGAGACGATTTTAGAAATTTCTTCCAAATTTCTTAAGGGAGAACAGGAAATTGATCTTTCCTTAGAGTCACGTCAGGAGATAGTCAAGGCCTATCAATCATTAGCCGCTCAGGGTTATAGAATGCTTGGCTTGGCTTACAAAAAATTAGCTTACCAGAAAGAATACCTCCGAGAGGAGATCGAAAAAAGTTTGGTCTTTACTGGCTTAGCCGCTATCTATGATGCTCCCAGGCCAGAAGTAGCCGAGGCAATTAAAATTTGTATAACAGCTGGCATCCGAGTGGTAATGATTACTGGCGATAATGAATTGACTGCTTTGGCCATTGCTAAAGAGATTGGCTTAGTCCAAAAAAAAGAAAAGGTGGTAACCGGTAGAGGGCTTGACCAGATGTCAGACCAAGAGCTTTTAGTAATCATTGATAAAATTAATATCTTTGCCCGGGCTACCCCTACTCATAAATTAAAAATTGTTGCCGCCCTTCAGAAAAAAAACAATGTGGTGGCGGTAACTGGTGATGGAGTAAATGACGCCCCGGCCTTAAAAGAAGCTGATATTGGAGTAGCTATGGGCATTACCGGAACCGATGTAGCCAAGGAGGCCTCGGATATGATTATTACTGACGATAATTTTGCTTCCATTGTTACTGCTACCAAAGAGGGAAGAACAATTTTTGACAATATTAAAAAATTTGTTCAGTTTTTGTTGACGGCCAATGCTATTGAGACCCCTTTAATTATTGTGGCGATGTTTTTGGGCTGGCCCTTGCCTTTAAATCCTCTTCATATTTTATGGATTAACTTAGTTACTGACAGCACGCCGGCCGTAACTTTAAGCATTGAACCCTCTTCAAGGGGGATAATGGAAAGAAAGCCCCGGCCGCCAAAAGAAACCATTTTTAAAGGAATTGTTCCTTTCATCTTGATAGCAGCTGTTTTTGGTTTTTTAATTGCTCTTGCTATTTTTAGTTGGGTTTATTTTCAAAATCCTGGTTCAGAGGAATCTCTGGGTCAAGCCAGAACCATGGCTTTTACTTTTATCGTTATTTTCAAACTCTTTTTGGTTTTTAGTTGTCGTTCCTTTAAAGAAAATATTTTTCAATTGGGCTTGTTGACTAACAAAAAAATGATTTTAGCGGTTGGTTTTTCTCTGTCTTTACAGCTGATGATAATTTACAATCCTTTAATGCAAGGTATTTTCCAGACCACTCCTTTGAGCATTGCTGACTGGCTAATTATATTACCTTTAGCCAGCTTGGGCTTTATTTTAATGGAAATCAAAAAAACCATTTATGCCAAAATATTCCATCATTAGGGAGATGTGCGATGTTCGAAGCCGGGATCTGAACATTGCCATAAGTCGCCTTTATGTATATAATAGACCTACATAGGCAAACTTACAAAAATTGCAACTTATGGGTATAACCATGGGGAAAGGTCGAAACAAAAAACTCAAAAAACTTTAATTACAGGACTTATTTTATGATTCAGGATTGGACTATTATTATCTCTCAGAACTTACAAGACCTTTTGGAGGGTTTTATAGATTTTGTTCCCAGGTTAATAGGCGCCTTAGTAGTTTTTGTTATTGGTTGGGTTATCGCCATTGCTGTTGAACGGATTATAGCAAAATTCTTAATCAAACTGAGATTTAACCGTCTCTTTGAAAAAGATGGCTGGAAAGAATCCTTGGCAAAAGCAGAATTTAAAATTAACCCGGCGGAATTTGTTGGCGCTATTTTCAAATGGATTTTAGTGATTGTCTCTTTGTTGGTTGCTGTTGAAATTTTGGGCTTTGTTCAGTTTGCTATTTTCTTGAGAAATGTTATTGCCTGGCTGCCTAACTTGGTGGTGGCGGTAGCTATTTTCGTAGTAACCGCTGTTGTTGCTGACATTTTAGGCAAGATTACTGTTGCCTCCTTGGAAAGGGCCAAGATTGATTATGCCCAATTTGCTGAAAAGATAGTCAAATGGGCGATTTGGATTTTTGCTCTTTTAGCCATTTTGTTTCAGTTAGGCGTTGTCAGACCCTTGATTGAGACATTGTTTACTGGCTTGATGGCTGGATTAGCTATTGCCTTTGGTCTTGCTTTCGGTCTTGGCGGAAAGGATATGGCAGCTGAGATGTTAGAGGGTTTTCGGCAGCGGACTAAAAAGCAATAAAAACTGATTTGTTTTGTTGTATCGGAAAATGAAAGATCTACGTTTTTTAGACGTAGATTTTTCTTTTAATACCTAAACGATATTCAATGATGTTCGAAGCCGGAATCTGAACACAAAGTGTACGAATTACGAATAAGCACATAAAGTCTACAAATTACGAATAAATACAAATATACAAATTCGTATATTTGTAAGTCATTTGTAATTTGTACCCACTTGAATGTTCGAAGCCGGGATCTGAACATTCCTCAGGCGCCTAATTGGCAGTAGATTTCAATTGGCAGTGGATTTTTGATAATCACACTCTTTATTGGAGCATTTGATTTGGCTCTTTTTCTTTTCTACCAAAAAAGAGCCGCATTGGGAACAGGTCTCGCCTGTTGGTTTACCCTTCACCATTATGGTGCGGGGTTTATCCCATAAAGCAAAGTCGCATTTAGGAAATTGATTACAAGCATAAAATAATGTTCCTTTTTTTGTTTTCTTTTCAGTAATTTCGCCTTTCTGGCATTGAGGGCATTTAATGCCCAGGGTCTTTTTGGGCAGGGATTCTGTATGTTTACATTCAGGAAATTTTGAGCAGGCATAAAATCTGCCAAACCTGCCCAATCGAATGATAAGAGGCGCTCCGCATTTGGGACAAGTTTTTTCGGTTTTTTCTTTAGGCACGATTTTTTCCTTGTCAACTTCATCATATTTTTGTTTGAGATTTTTTTCAAAGGGGCCGTAGAATTTTTCTAAAACGTTTATCCATTCTTTCTGGCCTGAGGCAATAATATCTAAATCCCTTTCCATTTTAGCCGTAAATTCAATATCCACAATTTTCGGAAAATGCTCTACTAAAAGGTCGTTGACAATAAGGCCTGCTTCTGTAGGCCGTAAATATTTTTTCTCATCTTTTTCAACATAATTTCTTTCTTGAATAGTTGAAAGAATTGGGGCATAAGTTGAAGGCCTGCCAATGCCGTTTTCTTCCAAGGCCTTAATCAGGGTGGCCTCTGTATATCTTGGAGAGGGTTTAGTGAAGTGCTGAGAAGATAAGAGTTTTAGCAATTCTAAAATTTCATTTTTCTCCAAGGACGGCAGTTCTTCCTCTTTGTATTTAATGGGATAAACCCTTAAAAAACCATCAAACTTCAAAATTTGCCCGGTGGCTCTGAATGTGTAATTTTTAGCCAATATATCCACGACCGTGGAGTCAAAAACAGCTTGACTCATTTGACAGGCAATAAATCTCCGCCAAATCAAGTCATAAAGCCGAAATTGATTCTCATCTAATTTTTTTTGCATTTTTATTTTTTCAGGCGTCTTATCAGAATGGGTAGGCCTTATTGCTTCGTGCGCTTCTTGAGCTCCCTTGGCCTTTGTTTTATATTTTTTCAGGAAACCGGGCCAATACTCTTTACCATAATTTTCAACAATAAATTTTTTAGCCGTCAATAAAGATAACTCAGAAAGATTTAAGGAATCGGTGCGATGATAACTAATTAAGCCCCTTTCATATAAATTTTGGGCATTCCTCATTGTAAATTTTGCTGACCAGCGGAATCTTTTCCAGGCCTCTTGCTGTAAAGTGCTGGTTGTAAAAGGCGGTAGGGGATTTCTTTTGACTTCCTTCTTTTCAGCCCTGCTGACTTTATATTCCACCCCTTTCAAATCCTTAACAATTTTATCTGCCTCTTTTTTTGTTTTAATACCAAGCCTTGGAATAGTTTTTCCATCCTTCTCAATCAATTTTGCCAAAAATGATTTATTATCTGTGTTAATCTGTTTCTTATCTGTGTGAATCTGTGATTGCAGCTCTGCTGCAATTTCCCAGTATTCCTGGGGCACAAACTTTTCAATTTCTCTTTCCCGTTCCACCACAAATCGGACAGCCACTGATTGCACCCTGCCAGCTGATAATCCCCGAAAGACCTTTTTCCATAAAAAAGGAGATAATTTGTAGCCAACAAGCCGGTCTAAAATTCTTCTTGCCTGCTGGGCATTGACTAAATTTATGTCTATTTCTCTGGGATTTTTTAAGGCCTCTTCTATGGCTGATTTAGTAATTTCATGAAAAACAATTCTCTCATAAGGTTTTTGGCCATTTAACTCCGCGCCAGAAACTTTATTCCGGTGCGGGGTTAAATTTAAAATTTGGGTTAAATGATAACCAATTGCCTCTCCCTCTCTGTCTTCGTCAATGCCTAAAATCACAACTTCCGCTTTTTGGGAAGCGTCTTTGAGCGCTTTAATTGTTTTTCTTGCCTTTGGGGGAATGACATATTTTGGCTTAAAGTCATTCCCAACATCAACCCCGAGCTCACTTTTGGGCAAATCACGAATATGACCAAAAGAAGAAATAACCCTGTATTGTTTTGAATCCAGAAAATGTCCGAGGGTGCGCGATTTTGTCGGGGACTCAACGATGAGAAGTTTCATATAGATTAAAGATTAAAGATTAAAGATTAAAGATTAAAATGTAATGTAAAATGCAAAATTTTGAATGAAATTCATTGAAATTTGTTGAAATTAGTTCGCTTCGCTCACGAAATTCATTGCAATTAATTTCTATTAATTTCGCGCGAAGCGCTAATTTCTATTAATTTCTAATTTCATTTTGCATAACTTTTTGTTTTCTCAAATTATATCAGATTCAAAGTGATTAAGAAAGAGTAAAAGCGTTACCGCCCAGACCTTTCACTTTCCCTTTGCTTTCCATAATTATTAGGGCGCTGATAACAAGGGCGGGGGCAAGCCCGGTTTTTTCAATGATTTTATCAATGGGTAGGGATTCTGTGGTTAAGACCTTGAGAATTAATTTTTCTTGTTCAGTTTCTCCCTGGATGGCCTGGCCCTCCTTTTTTGTTTTCAGGGGTAAATTGAGTTCTGTTAAAATATCATTGGCATTTTCCACTAATTTTGCCCCTTGCTTAATTAAAAGGTGGGGACCTTTTGAATTTAAGAAATGGATAGAGCCAGGGATGGCAAAAATTTTTCTACCTTGCTGCTTTGCCCAATTAGCCGTAATTAAGGCGCCTGATTTTCTTTTGGCTTCCACCACCAAGACACCCAAAGAAAGCCCTGAGATTATTCTGTTTCTTTCAGGAAAAGTAAAGATAGAGCCATGAGTTCCCGCTGGATATTCAGAAATTAAG
Source organism: uncultured Candidatus Saccharibacteria bacterium (assembly GCA_964619425.1). Taxonomy (GTDB): domain Bacteria; phylum Patescibacteriota; class Minisyncoccia; order Minisyncoccales; family CAZUDS01; genus CAZUDS01. The sequence goes on along the minus strand of CAZUDS010000012.1, from coordinate 915 downwards.
CAGCCGCCTGTTTTAATAATTTTTTTGACTAGGCCTAAGTTTGTTTGAGGATAAATACTTTCCTTATCCAAGCCCGTTCCCAAAACAGCAATTGTTCTTTTGCCCTCATTGACGACTCCCAAATGGACAGCTGTGTCAATGCCAGAGGCAAATCCAGAGACAATAGTTAAACCAGCTTGAGACAGGTCTTGGGCAATTTCTTTGGCTATTTCTCTGCCATAAGCCGTGCACCTTCTTGTGCCAACAATAGCAAAACATTTCTCTTGGGGAAAAATTTTTCCTCTGGCAAAAAGAGTTTTTGGCGCCTCGGTTATTTTCTTTAGAATTTCAGGATACCCCCTATCTTCAATAGAAATTTTTTTGATTTCGTTTTCCATCAGGTGGGTACAAATTACAAATGACTTACAAATATACGAATTTGTATATTTGTATTTATTCGTAATTTGTAGACTTTATGTGCTTATTCGTAATTCGTAGACTTTTATTTATGTTCAGAACCCGGCTTCGAACATTCAAGTGGGTACAAATTACAAATGGCTTACAAATATACGAATTTGTATATTTGTATTTATTCGTAATTTGTAGACTTTATGTGCTTATTCGTAATTCGTATACTTTATGTGCAGAGCCCGGCTTCGAACATGCTTTATTAATTCTCTGCGGGGTTGACCCCGTTAGAGAATAGCAGGTACGTTTGTTTTTTACAAGGCATTTTGAGACATCCTGACTTGTTATTTAAATTAAGAGGTCAATTCTCTAACGGGGTTGACGGATTTGTTAATTTATGTTATATCATAAATAGAGATAGCAAGGTACATAATTAACGAATGGGGGCAAGTGATTATGTTTTTGTATCGGAAACTGAATATTTTATTGATAATAACTATACAGCGGCCGCGTTATATGTGTTATGCT
>CAZUDS010000011.1:0-13395 GCA_964619425.1 uncultured Candidatus Saccharibacteria bacterium | reverse complement strand
TTCGAATTTAAAATGTTATTTGGTGCTTGGTGCTTGTGATTTAAGTTACTTTTGGCGCTTGGAATTTGGAATTTCAAAGATTGGTATTTGGAATTTTAAAACATTATGACCTTTTTTGAGAAACTTAAAGAAAGCATTATTATTGGAGATAAAGCGGCCGGGAAAAAAGGGTTAGTAAAAGTCAAAAACAGTCAGGCCAAAAAAACAAAAGAGACAAAAGGAAAATGGTTTGAATCAGAAGGGAAGTTAGCGATTGATTTATATAAGGCAGGAGAGAATTTAATTATTCAGTCCACCATAGCCGGGATTAAAGCAGAGGACTTGGAGATAGTTCTCCAGGGAGACATTATTGACATTAAGGGGGCGAGGAAAAAACCGAACGAGGGGGCGGACAAATCTTATTATTATCAAGAGTGCTACTGGGGACCATTTTCCCGGCAGATTATTCTGCCAGAAGAAGTTGATTCTTCCCGGGCTGAAGCTGACCTCCAGGAAGGAATTTTAACTATTCGAGTACCCTGTATTGAAAAAGGCAAAAAAAGAAGAATAGCTATAAGAGGATAGATAGCTGTCAGTTATTGGTTTGGAAATTACAAAAAACCGGCTTGGCCGGTTTTTTGTGTGCCGAGGGCGGGATTTGAACCCGCAAACCCAAAGGTCATAGGTCCTAAACCTATTGTGTTTTCCAGTTTCACCACCTCGGCTTAATGCTCAGATCCCGGCTTCGAACATCCAGGTGGGTACAAATTACAAATGACTTACAAATATACAAATATTTGTATATTTGTATTTATTCGTAATTCGTAGACCTTTATTTATGTTCAGATCCCGGCTTCGAACATTCGAACATCTATGAAGTCCGTGTTTTATTGGGACTGGAATAACTGAGACAGGTATTATGTTGCTGGATGTACCCCCAGTATAGCCCTAGCAACTCCAGGAACAATTCTAGCCGTAAAGGCAACAGCAACTCCGACTACTGCGTATATCAATAACTTTCTCGCTTTTTTTGCTTTGTCCGGGTCGCCACTAGAGGTTACTAACATAATACCTCCTACTATAATAAAAAGCCCTGCCAGTAGTATTAATCCCCAAAATGTCCACAGAGTAACAGTATAAATGGTATTAAACACACAGCAGATTGCTTGAGCAGTACCAAACATCGCCTCGCCGGGTGGCGCAGGACAGAACACGCCAGGTCGCCACTCTATGGTTGCTACCTCTGCCCGACTGATAGTGCAGCGGTCCGGAGGTAACGGTAAACTCCCAAAAGCTGAAGGTGCCAAGAAAAGACCGATTAAAACCAAACCCAGAATAATCTTTTTCATTTTAATGATTGAGAATTTTTTAGATTAATTTTTTTGCTTCGACCTTTTTCACTTTTGTTTTTATTTATGTGCGTTCTATTCCTAAAATTCCATGGATAAGCCCTATAATGGCGCGGCTAAAGAAAATCACAATCAAACCAATAACAGCATAAAGAATGAATTTCTTTCCAGTAGACATTCTGTCTTTACTGTCCCCGGCGGTCATAATATAAAAAGCGCCAATCATAACGAATAGGGGAGTAAGTATTAAGCTAATAATAAAAACCACTCTCAGAATCGCTTCAATGATTTCTTGAAGAGTGCCCCACACCAAGGGATTTCTTATCGTTATTCTTCCATTGTTTGCGGCAAAAACGTTTGGAATCTCTATTGTTGAAAAAGTAAAAAAAGCCAAACAAGAGAACAATAATCCAGAGATTAAAGACAGGACAGCGATTTTTAATATTTTAGCAGATTTATTCATTTGCTCTTGGTTTTTATTTTGAATTTGCCTCTTTCATAAATATCATTCCATAGTGGTAGCTTCCGGTCTTAAATTCTTTTTCTAATTTTAGATTAAGGTCTTTTGCCATTTTTTTCAAGTCATCGGGCTGGATGCGATTGTTTATTGGTCCAAAGCGCGCTTCTGGCAGCCAATCAACAATTAAAATTTTTCCTTCTGGACCTAAGATTCTTTTTGCTTCCTTTAGGACCTGCTCTTTGTTATTTATTTGAAATAAGAAATTGACGAGTAAGACCAAGTTCAGAGAATAAGACGATAAGCCAGAGCCCTCAGGCGCTTCTAAATTGCAACGTCTGACTTTTACATGAGATAGGCGTTGCGCTTCTAATCTTCCTTTTAAGGCAGAAAGGGCTTCTTCTTGAATATCTAAAGCATAAACCCTTCCTCCTTTTAATCTTTTGGCTAAAGGAATAGTAAAGCCGCCGGCGCCGCAGCCGAATTCAGCAGCAAGCATTCCTTCTTTTAGGTCCAGTTCGTCTAAGATTTTTTCAGGATTTAAGAATGCTTCCATAGGGCTTTTTCATTATATACCTTCAATTACAAAATACAATAATCAGCGATAATCAATTTACCCCGTTAGAGATTTGTTCTCTTGGCGTTTCTTCTTCACCTCTATAATCTCTAACGGGGTCAATCAGCGGGAATTTTGTGCTTAAAAAGAGTGTGGATAGCTGTAATAGTCCTCGTAATTTCTATTTCGTAATTCAAAGTATAGTATTTTGTAATATTTTTGCAATTTTTTGTCCCCGGTTACTTAAATCAGAGACCCGATCCCTGTTAACTAACAGGGGTCGGGTCTCTGTCAGCTAAAACTTCAGGTGGGTGAGTAGTTTACTCGTCCACGCTTGTTCGTAAGCGACTAACCGAAAGAAAAAGCGAAAAATAAATAAATCTCGGCGATTAAACACAGATTACAGAAGCCACTTTGTCACCGTTCCTAAGGTTGATAAGTTTAACGCCTTGAGTGGCGCGGGAAGCGAGGCGGACAGTATTAAGCCGGGTTTTTATTACCTGACTTTTTTGGGAAATGATAATTAAATATTCTTGTTCGTTGGTTAGAATTTGAACGGCGGCTAAATGCCCGGTTTTATTGTTGAGTTTAGCGGTTTTTAAGCCAGCGCCACCTCTTCTTTGAATTCTGTACTGGGAAATTGGACTTCTTTTGCCAAAACCATTTTCCGTCACCGTTAACAGATGCAACTTCGTCTCTTTTGCGTCTGGTATTATTTCCACACCAATTACCTTGTCGTCTTTTCTTATTTTTATCCCTATGTTACCAGCGGTTGTTCTACCCATTGGCCTTAAATCCTTTTCCTTAAAAATAATTGCCTTGCCTTTCTGGCTGGCTAAAATTATCAAGTCCTTTCCTGAGGTTTTCCTTGCGTCCACAAGAGAGTCGTCTTTTTTCAACCTAATAGCTATTAAGCCGGATTTTCTTACATTTTCAAATTCTTCAATCGCTGTTTTTTTAATAAGGCCCTTCCTTGTTGCCATTAATAAATATTTTGTCTTTTCTTGTTTTTTTTGTTGGGGCAGAATATTTAAGATTTTCTCTTCAGGCGCGACTTCAATAAAATTAGCAATATGTTTGCCCCTTGAAAGCCGCGTGCCCTCTGGAATTTCATAAGCCGGCAATTGAAAGACCCGGCCAATGTCTGTGAAAAACAAAAGTAAATCATGGGTCTGGGCCAAGACAAAATGGGAAATTATATCCTCTTCGCCAATTTTAGCTCCTAAAACGCCCTTACCTCCTCTTTTCTGCGATTTATAGCTTGAGGGTTTTTCTCTCTTAATAAAGCCCTTTTGAGTTAAGATAATAACTGTTTCTTCCAAAGGCACTAAATCTTCTTCTGAAATTTCAGAGACCTTGCCTCTTATTATCTTGGTTTTCCTAACATCGCCATATTTTTCTTGGATTTCTTTAAGTTCTTCTTTAATCAGTTTTTTAATTTCTTCAGGACTTTTGAGAATGGCTTCTAATCTTTGAATGAGTTTTTTCTTTTCCTTTAATTCGGTTTCAATTTTTCCTCTTTCTAACCTTGCTAATTGTTGCAAACGGGTCTCTAAAATTGCTGTTGCCTGAATTTCTGTGAGTCCGAATTCCTCCATTAAGTTTATCTTGGCTGCTTCTCTGTTTTCTGACGCTTTAATCGTCTTGATTACAGCATCAATTTTTGTTAAGCATTTATGAAGGCCGGCCAAAATGTGGGCCCTCTCTTTAGCCCTTTGAAGATCAAACCCCGTTCTTTTAATAACCACTTCTTTTTTATGTTTCAGAAAATAACTTAAAACATCAACTAAATTCAAAAGGCAGGGCTGAATGCCATCAACTAAGGCAATCATATTTAAGTGAAAGGTTTTCTGAAGTTCCGTAAGTTTATAAAGCCGGTTTAGGATTTTTTTAGGAAAAGCACTCCTTGAAAGATCAATAACAATTCTCATCCCTTCTTTGTCTGATTCATCTCTGATGTCTTTTATGTCTCTAATTCGTTTCTGTTCCACGAGTTTAGCAAATTGTTCCAGGAGCCTTGACTTGGAGACCTGAAAAGGAATTTCTGAGATAATAATTTGTTTTTTCCCCTGTTTATCTTCAATAACTTCAGCTTTGCCCCTGACAAGAATGCCCCCCTTGCCTTGAGAATAAGTAGTGGTTATTTCTTTGCCACCATAAACAATGCCGCCGGTCGGGAAATCCGGGCCCTTGATAAATTCTAAAATTTCCGGGGTCTCAGCCCCGGGCCGGTCTAATAAATAAGTTAGGGCTTGACAGACCTCTGAAAGATTATGGGGAGGGATATTAGTTGCCATGCCCACAGCAATGCCTAAGGTGCCATTAACTAAAAGTTGGGGCAGGGGAGAGGGCAGGACAACTGGTTCTTTGCGGGTTGCGTCATAATTATCAACAAAATTAACCGTCTCTTTTTCAATATCTTTGAGCATTTCCTCGCCGATTTTTGAAAGCCGGCATTCGGTATAACGGGCAGCCGCTAATTCGTCCCCATCAATATTTCCCCAATTGCCTTGACCATCAACAAGAGGATACCTCAGGGAGAAATTCTGTGCCATTCGTCCCATTGCTTCATAAATAGGCGCATCTCCGTGGGGGTGGAATTTGGCCATTGTTTCTCCAATAACAGCAGCTGATTTTCTGTATTTTGTGGTATGACTCAGCCCCATTTCATAAGCCGCATATAAAATGCGGCGTTGGACTGGCTTCAATCCGTCACGGACATCGGGCAGGGCTCGGGAGATAATTACTGACATTGCGTAATCAATATAACTTTCTGTCATTTCGGCAGTAATTTCACGAGGCCTGACGTGTCCGATTTCAATGATTTTTTTATCTGGAGAGTTTTCGGGCATAATTTGATTAAGAAACTAAGAAGTTAGTTACGCGGATTGGTGGTCAAATCTATTTTCTCTCTCAAATAATAGTGAGCGAATTATCAAAGGAAAATAGACTTGATACCAATCCATTATTGTTCTGGCTTGATATCCTTTCCTTGTTTTTCCATTTTTTCCTTTTCCATTTGTTCCTCCGCCTCCCTGATTAGATTTCTAAAGGATTCTTCAATTTCTCTTATTTCTTCCTCTTTTGGCTTAATTTGTTGAAACGTTTCTTCCATTTTTTCTTGAATCTCAGGGATCCTCAATTGTTCCTCAAAGGGCTTTTCTACCCTAGGGGGTCCCAAAATTTCTTTAGCATTCTTCAAATACCAATTAAGAAGAAAAAGAGTCAAAATAGCGATACTTGTCCACAAAATTATTTTTTTCTTTTGCTCTGACAAATTTTGAAGTTTTTTTATAAATTCGTTAATTTGCATAAATTTGTTGATTCCGAATCCTTCATTGCAGAGACATTACGTCAAAATTTCTTTCAGATTCCGGTAATTTCTAACCGACGTTAGGGTCAAGAACAACAATCTCTGTTTCTTTTGTTGGCAGGTCCTTCTTTTGAATTTTTAATTTTTTCTCGGTCTCAACAACTTTCTCTCGGCCCATTACCTTTAGAAATTTCTCTAAGCCCTCCAACTTTATTTTTAGTCGTGGTAAAAAATAATGCATAGGTATTACTATTTTTGGTTCTATTTGGGCAATAATTCCCTGGGCTTCATGGCCATCGATGGTATAGTGGCCTCCGACCGGAATCATTAAAATATCCACTGAACCAATTTTTTCTATTTGTTCATCTTTTAAGCGCTTTTGGACTAAATCTCCCAAGTGGCAAAGCTTTAACTCTTCGGTCTCAATAGTAAAGATTATATTCTTGTCCCTTTCTCCTTCTTGTGAATCATCATGGAGGACTGGAATTGCCCGGACAAAAACATCCTTTATCTCGTACTCGCCCGGCTCTTGAATTAAAAATGGATTGCCTTTCACCCTGCCAATATTATTATGGTCATAATGGTCGCGAGAAATAAGCAAAATATCTGCCTCCAAGAGGGGTAATTTTAAACCTATTTCCTCGCTAAAAGGATTAATTACTATCTTGGCGGTTTCTTGTTTATTTTTAGCCGAGTCAATACGAAAGCAAGATTGACCTAACCAATAGATTTGCATGTGTTAGAGCGACTTGATACCCAGCGCTCAGAACACTGAGTGCTGGGTATCATAGTCGGCCTTACACCCAGCACTCAAGGCGTTGAGTGCTGGGTAACGATTTTGTAGTTAATCCAGCCCTTTCTTCAGATTTAGAAAGGGCTGGGTTAGACAAAATCTGTTACCCTCATTTTATCATCTTTTCCTTTACTAAGTCAATTAGCGATGTTCAGATGTAAAGAGGATTTAGAAATGTCAGGCTTTTCTTAGCTGGTGGAATTGGCGGACTACTGGTGGACTTCGTAAGTCCACCCATTGATTTGTGTTCAGTTTGCGTTCAGATCCCGGCTTCGAACATCTTGCTTCGAACATCTTGGTCCTTTGTTTTTCTTTTTTAATATGGTATTATATAATTAAGAGCGCGGGCAACTATAATAGTCCTTGTAATTTCTATTTCTAATTCAAACTATTAAAAAATGACCATTGGAGATATTATTATTTATCCGTCAGTTTTTTTCGCTCTTTACACAAGCATATTGTTTTTTTTGACCTTGTGGGAAAATAAAGACCAAATTTATAAGCCAAAATTGAGAAAAAATAAGCCCAAGGTCTGTATTATTGTGCCTTGTTTTAATGAGGAAAAAACAATTGTTAAGACCATTAAATCCTTACTTAAATTGGACTGGCCAAGAAATAAATTAGAAATACTGGTGATTGACGACGGCTCAACCGATGGCACTCTTCGGAAAGCAAAGTTCTTGGAAAAACATCAGCCGGTCAGAGTTTTTCACAAAAGAAACGGCGGCAAATACACAGCCCTTAATTACGGACTATCAAAAACCAAAGCGGAATTTGTTGGTTGCTTAGATGCTGATTCTTTTACAGACCCTCAAGCGTTAATTCTGATGATGTCGTATTTTACCAATCCCAAAGTTATGGCGGTTACTGGTTCGGTCAAAATTCACCGGCCAAAGAATATTCTTCAGCGAGTTCAGAAGATAGAATATATTTTCGGCATTTTTTTACGCAAGGTTTTTGCTTCGCTTAATAGCATAACAGTTGCCCCTGGCCCTTTCAGCATTTTCAGAAAAAAGGTTTTTGACCAATTAGGTCCTTTCTGTCAGGGATACCATACCGAGGACTTAGAAATGACTCTTCGTCTTCAGAGTAAAAATTATCAAATTGTTAACGCGCCTAACGCTTATGTTTATACTGTTGGCCCGTTATCCTTCAAAAAACTATACCGGCAAAGAAAAAGGTGGTATTACGGATTAATTAAAAATGCTTGGGACTACCGTTCCCTGATGTTTAATAGAAAATATGGGGACTTAGGTCTTTTTGTTTTTCCAGTTATATTTTTATCTACCCTGATTTTCCTAACCGTGAGTTTTTATACTATTTATCGGTTTTTTCAGGAGGCAATTCATAGATTCACTGTCTGGCAAGCAATTGATTTTAATCTCAGCCAAATGACTTTTAGGCCTGACTGGTTTTTTCTTAATACCCAAACATATGTTCTTCTCTCTTTTCTGCTTTTGGGAGTAATTTTTGGCATTGCCTTGTTGGGGAAAAAATTGTCATTTGAAAAATCTAAGATCGGAAAAGATCTCCTGCTTTTTGTTCTATTTTATAATCCGCTTTATTTTGTTTGGTGGTTAAGCGCCATTAGGAGTGCTATTTTTAATAAAAAAAGCGGATGGTAACAATATATGTCTGAAAAAAGAAAGCCGATTGGCTTTCAAAAATACATTTTAACTTTTTGTTTTACCGTCGTGATTTTTGCTCTCGGCTTTTTTGTCAGTGATTATATTAATAATAAGAGATTCTCAGAAATAAATACAATGAGGCAGGAGTTTCAAATCCAGGTCTTGGCTCTGGAAACCCAGCTGGCTCATTTCAAAGATATTCTTTGCGTTGATGTCGGCGACGATATTTTAACCCACGAACTTCATACTATTGGAGAAAAACTGCATTTTATGGTAAATAGTTTAGGCCAAAACCACGTTGAAGTTGTTCATCTTAAAAAGTATTATTTTCTTCTTCAAATCAGACATTATCAATTATCAAAACAACTTAGCCAAAGATGCGGACTCGGTTTAGTCCATATTCTTTATTTTTACGCTGATCAGAAAAACTGCCCTGACTGCAAAAAACAGGGCCCGGTTTTGTCCTTTTTGCGGGAACAGTATCCTTTATTGAGAATATATTCTTTTGATTACAATTTTGACCTTACGGCTTTGGCTGTTATCAAGCCCCTGCCTCAGGAACCTGTTCTTGCTCCGGCCTCTGAGGATGATCCTGAATCGCCCAATTTGCCTGTCATTGTTATTGAGGGCAAACCCTTTTATGGGTTTAGAGATATCCAGGCAATGAAAGAGATTCTGCCAGACAGAATTTTTACTGACTTATAACATACCAGGGGCAATGTTCAGATCCCGGCTTCGAACATTTCGAACAGATTGAACATAGTCGAGCTTTAATTCAACTTTCAACTTTCAACTTTCAACCTTCAACCTTCAACCTTCAACCTTCAACCTTCAACCTTCAAGATTAAAGAAATATGGCTACCTATTCTTACAAAGCAAAATCTTTTTCCGGGAAACTAAAGAAAGGCGCTATGGGGGCAAAAAGCAAGCGTGAGTTAGCAAAAATTTTGCGAGGTCAGGGCTATATTTTAATTTCAGCTACTTCTGCTGGAGAAGAAAGCAAGAAGATTCGATTAGATTTGGGCTTTTTAAGGAAGCTGGAAAGAATCTCCTTAAGAGACAAATTAATGTTCACCAAGAATTTGCAGGTGATGACGGCAGCTGGCGTTTCTCTGCCCCGGGCCCTAAGAACACTTTCTTCGCAGACAAAGAATAAAAAATTCCAAAGAGTTTTATTAAAAATTGCCGAGGACATTCAAAAAGGGACAAGTTTTTCTGAATCCCTAAAAAATTATTCTGATATTTTTTCTGAACTTTTTTGTCATATGATTAAGGTTGGCGAAGAATCAGGCACCTTGGGGCAGGTCTTGGAAAACTTGGCCATCCAAATAGAAAAGGCGGCTGACCTTCGCTCAAAAGTCAAATCAGCCCTTATTTACCCGGCAGTCATTATTTCTGTGATGATTATTATTGCCGCGTTGATGTTGATAGTGGTTGTCCCCAAATTAGCCGATGTTTTTAAGGAGTTAGCCGTGGATTTGCCGCTTACTACTCAAATAATTATTAATCTCGGCACTTTTTTGGCAGACCAGTTCTTGTTGACTTTAACCGTTTTTTCTTTATTTCTACTTTCTTTTTATTTTATCCTAAAAACCCAAAATGGCAGACAATTTAAAGACGGCCTCTTGTTAAAGATTCCAGTAATTGCGCCCTTAATCAAAAAAATTAACACCAGCTATATAGCAAGAAACCTTAGTTTATTGACTGCTTCTGGTGTTTCCTTTTTAAGGTCTTTGGAAGTTGTGGCCGGCATCTTGCCCAATGTCTATTTTAAGAAGGCAATTTTAGAGGCAGAAGAAGCGGTTAAAAAAGGAGACAAGTTTTCCAAGTCCCTGGAGAAGCATCAGGACATATTTCCTGACACGGTTATTCAAATGCTGCAGGTTGGAGAAGAGACCGGCGAGACATCAAAAATTTTAGAAGAGTTAGCCGAATTTTTTGAAAAAGAAGTGGCCGTGGCCACCCAAAATCTGGTCTCACTTATTGAGCCCTTGCTAATGGTCATAATTGGAGCGGTAGTTGGCTTTTTTGCTATTTCAATGATTCAACCAATTTATGCAATGTTGGGAGCGTTTTAATTGCTTTTGCGACTATGTTCAGATCCCGGCTTCGAACATCCAGGTGGGTACAAATTACAAATGACTTACAAATATACAAATATTTGTATATTTGTATTTATTCGTAATTCGTAGACCTTTATTTATGTTCAGATCCCGGCTTCGAACATTTTGAACATTTCGAACATTGTTTAATTGGCATATTTATGAAAGGTTTTACTCTCGTAGAGGTCTTAATCGGCACTTTCTTGATGCTGCTCGTTTTTCTGGGAATTTTTGGCGCTTTTCAATTGACTCTGAAAGTAGTTGGTCAATCCAGGGCAGCTGTTACCGCGCTTGCTGTCGCTAATCAAAGAATAGAAGTTATTAGAAATTTGCCTTATCGGAATATTGGCACAATCGGCGGCGTTCCGGCCGGCCCTCTTTTAGCCAGAGAAACAATTACTCGCAATCGAATTAGTTATACAGTTAAAACAACAGTAATTTATATTGACGACCCTTTTGACGGCTTGGCGCCAAACGATGATACTCCTAATGATTATAAAAGAGCAGAAATAAAAGTTTCCTGGATGGGTTTTTGGGAAGGAAAGAGGGTCTTAGTTACTGATATTGCTCCCAGGGGTAGGGAGAGAAGAGGGCCTAACGGCGGCACCTTAGCGATTTCGGTCTTTGATGCCAGAGGAGCAGGTGTGGCCGGAGCCAATATTCATATTCTTAACACTAAGGTTAGCCCGATTATCAATGCTAATTATTTTACCAACCCTAATGGCCGGTTTATTTTAGTTGGCGCTCCAGAATCAGATCGGGGATATCAAATCACTATAAGTAAAGCCAATTACAGCACTGATCGGACTTTTGGGGAAGACAAGGTGTCTAATCCCTTAAAACCCCATGCTTCTGTTTACAGAGGGGGCTTTACGGAAATAAGTTTTTCTATTGATCGACTCAGTTCCTTGCGAGTGGAAAGCCGGGGCAGTAAAGCCCTGGGCTATCCTTTAATCCCTAATCTTAGTTTTGGCCTAAGGGGAAAGAAAATTATTGGCCATAATACTGAGGGAGCGCCGGTTTATAAATATTCTCAGACCCATACCACTAACGCTTTAGCTGAAATTACTATTTCCGGGCTTGAATGGGATTCTTATAGTTTCTCTGTTAACAAAGCCCTTACTGGTTTTGATTTAATTGGCATTGAGTCGCCGCCAGGCGTTGAAACCAGGCAGCCAATTAACCTTTTACCCAATACCCATCAAAACATAAGATTGATTTTGGGAGCGGAAAATTCTCTTTTAGTTACGGTTCAGGACTCTTTAACTTTGGAGCCAATTTTTGATGCCCGAGTCAGGGTTTACAATCCTGCCTTAAGATACGAGGACATTCGACCGACCAACAAAAAGGGTCAGGCCTTCTTTGCCCCCTTAAAGGAGGCCGATTACAATTTAGAGGTCTCAGCCCTTGGGTATCTGACTGTTTCGACCTCTGTTTCGGTCAAGAGAGACACCATTAAGACAGTTAGATTAAGTAAGTAGAGTAAAATCATTTGAAAATATAATTTTTGCTTAAAGGTGCACATAGGCACTCGGTCGCTTTACTCCCTCGTGCACTATTCCGCCCTAACCCCGCCCTCTAAGCGCATTGAATTCTGGTTATGCGAGTAAATCAAGTTTAATTTAAAGTCTCTTTGTTTAATCTTTATTCTATGAGCATAGAGGGCGGGGTAGAGCGGGCTTAATCGGAAAATCTGAAAAATCTGCGTCCTTCGGACTTGATTTTTCGGTCTCCGATATAAAAATATGCGCAGGGTCAGTCCCTGCGCATTTGCGTACCTTATTTCCGGCTCTCGGGATAATTTTATAAAGTTTTCCACAGGTTGCCATCTTGACACCCTATTTTATTAGGAATATAATCTAATTAGGAATGATTATTAAGAGTAAACATTTTGGAAATGGAGAGAACTACTTCTCAAAAGGAAATTATTTTAGAACACTTAAAAAGCGTGGAGACCCATCCATCGGCTGAGACCGTTTATTTGTCTGTCAAAAAGAAACTTCCCAGAATCAGCAAGGGTACTGTTTATCGGATTTTAAAAGGCCTAAAAGAAAAAGGGGAAATTCAAGAAATTCCAGGCGAGATTAGCCGTTATGACGGCAAGACCTCTTCTCATGCTCATTTTTTTTGCGAAAAATGCCAGAAAATTTTTGATGTTTTTGAGAAATATATAATTTTAAAGGATAAAAAATTAAACCCCATTAGATTTGCCTTGCAATTATCTAACGGGGTAAAGGTCGGTAAAATTAAGAATTATCAAATTTATTTTTATGGTTGCTGTAAAAACTGTCAAAAAAAATAAGTCCTTTTGCCACGATTGTAAAAAAAAGATTGAAAAGGAAAAAAAGGAAATTAAAAACGGGATGTTATTAGAATATGAAAACCAAGGAGAGAAGATATTAGTTTTCAAGTGCAAAAATTGTTTTAAGAAAAATCAGGAATTAAGAAATTATCAGCCCTGTGAGGTTTATTCAAGGATAGTTGGTTATTTAAGGCCGATTCAGCAATGGAATAAGGGAAAAACGCAGGAATTCAAAGAAAGAAAGGAATACAAGCTCTCAAAAAAACATTGTTAAATAATATATATTATGAAAAACTACGGAGAAATTAAAAATTTACCATTTCGGGAGCTGAAAGGGATTTCTCAAAAAGCAATTGAAATTCATTGGGGAAAACTCTATCAGGGTTATGTTAAAAAATGGCAGGAAATTCAAGAAAAATTAAAGACGGCAGATAAGTCCTTAGCCAACGCCACTTTTTCTGAACTAAGGGAGTTAAAACTGGAAGAGACCTTTGCTGCTAATGCCATTTTGCTCCACGAGGCCTATTTTGATATTTTAGGTGGCGATGGTCAGCCAAAAGGGGAAATTGTCAAAGCAATTGAAAAAAATTTTGGTTCGTTTGAAAACTGGCTGGAGGAATTTAAGGCATTGGGTTTGTCAGCTCGGGGCTGGGTTGTTTTATCTTACGATTTTAACGATGGCAAACTCCACAATTCATAACCAGGGTGGCATTTGGGGAGCGACTCCTTTGTTGGTCTTAGATGTTTATGAGCATGCCTATTTTATTGACTATGGCTCTGACAGAAAAAATTATATTGAGGACTTTTTCAAGAATTTAAATTGGTCGATGATTGAAAAAAGATTTCAGAAGATTATCAAACAAAGGTCGAAAAAAATTAAAAAATAACGTTTAATTAAATATGAAGGGCTATATAG
>CAZUDS010000010.1:0-14185 GCA_964619425.1 uncultured Candidatus Saccharibacteria bacterium | reverse complement strand
GTCAAAGGCGTCCTCAACTGATGAGAAGCCATTGACATAAACTCTGTCTTGGCTTGATCCACTTTTTTCAATTCTTCATAGGCCTTTCTGAGTTTTTTGGTTCTCTGCCTAACTTGTTCTTCCAGTATTTCGGTTAATTTTTTTAATGCCTCATTGGCTTTTCTTTGGGCAAAATTAGCTTTAATAATCTTCTCTGTGCTTTTGTTAAAAAAGTAACCGTAAACAATCACTAAAGTAAAAATAGAGATAATTACTAACTTTGAAATCTCTCCTTCAATTAAAAAAGCAAAAGTAAGAAAAAGAAGGATTAAAATTAAACTGATTGTTTGGTAATGGAAAAACAGGCAATTGTGGAATTTTAATTCGCAATATTGACAACGTTCATACGGAGAATAGTTAAGAGTTTTGACTAACCAGCAATTCTTGTTAAAATATCCAGGCCTTCCTGTCCCTATTTTTCTTTCTTTGAAATTTTTCATTTTCTCCATTTTCCCTATCCCTTAAAAACCTTTTTGAGAAGAGCATATGTCAAAGTAGCTACGCAAAAACCAACAAAACAAGCCAAAAATATCAAAGAAGCCATTATCAAAATAAAAATCCAGGCAAAATCAATAAATTTTTCAAAATAAAGAAGTAAAAAACCAATAAAAAGAAGGCCCGCTGTCATACCAGAGACAAAGCTTAATTCTCCTGATTCTTTCTGAATTGGCTCTGCTTTCTTTTTTAACAACTTTCCTAAAACCAGAGCGTGAAATTGATAAGGGATATTAAGCTTTATAGAAAACGCTCCCACAGTCATCAAAAGACTAACTACTAAAACCAACCAAATATTTTGAATCAAGAAAGCAATTAAAGTTAAAGCTCCGTAAAAGGCCCTAGAAAACCGCAAGGAGTTATCGTAAATTAGACATTGTTGCATATGATTAATATTAATTAACTTTTAGATTTTTCGACCTTGAATACGATTTACCAATTTCCAAAGACTATTGGCGCGGACAGGCGAGAAATTCTCCCTCAGTCCTATTTTATCAATAAAATACAGGTCAGCATTTTTAATATCTTCTGGTTTTTGACCAGATAGAATTCTTATTAACAAAGCAATAATCCCTCTTGTTACAATAGAACTACTATCAATCTCATAAAAAACCCTCCCGTTTTTAAGTGCGGAATGAAACCATGTCTTTACCTGACAACCCTTGATGAGATTGTCTTCTGTTTTATATTGCGAATCAATTGGAGGTAAATCTTTTCCTAACTTAATCAGGTAATTATATTTATCCATCCAGTTATTAAAAATCTTAAATTCATCAGTAATCTCTTCTTGTATTTCTTTTATGGTCATTATTTCTTAAAACATTTTTTGAATTTTCTTCAGCGCTTCATATAAAACATCTATTTCCCCTAAGGTATTATAAAAAACCAAAGACGCCCTAACGCTACCCTCAATTTTATAACGTTTCCAAAGGGGTTGGGTGCAATGATGGCCGGTACGCACCGCAATACTCATTTTATCTAAAAACATTCCAATATCGTAAGAATGAATATTGTTTAATAAAAAAGAGAAAATACAGATTTTGTTTTCTGCTGTGCCGTATAATTTCAGTCCATTTAAGGCCGTGAGTTTAGCCGTTCCATAATCCAGCAACTTTTTTTCATAATTTTGTATATTATCTAGTCCGATGCCTGTCAGATAATCCAACGCCGCACCCAATCCGATGGCGCCAATATAATTAGGGGTACCTGCTTCAAATTTAGCAGGTAATTCAGCATAGGTAGTTTTTTCGAATGTTACACTGTCAATCATATCTCCTCCGCCCTGATATGGAGGCATCTCCTTCAGCCAATGTTCTTTTGCATATAAGACACCGATTCCGGTCGGTCCGTATACTTTATGCCCGGAAAAAGCGTAAAAGTCACAATCTATATCTTGAACATCAATTTTTTTATGTTGAATTGCCTGAGCCCCATCTATTAAGACAGGAACATTGTTTTTGTGAGCAATAGCTGTAAGTTCTTTAACAGGATTAATAGTGCCAAGAGAATTTGAGACATGAACAATAGCAACTAATTTTGTTCTGGCATTGATTAATTTTTTATATTCATCCAATAATAATTCTCCTTTGTCATTTATAGGAATTACCTTTAACTTAGCGCCTTTTCTTTTGCACATTATCTGCCAAGGAACAATATTGCTATGATGCTCCATTTCAGAGACAATAATCTCGTCATTTTCTTTTATGTAGGCCTCTCCAAAAGAATAAGCCACCAAGTTAATAGAAGATGTAACTCCGCTGGTAAAAATTATTTCATGATTATACTGGGCATTCAAATAATTTTGAACTTTTTCTCTAGCCAATTCATACATTTCAGTGATTCGATCGCTTAAGTAATGAACCCCTCGGTGAACATTACTATTATGTTCAGAGTGCAGTTTATTTATAATCTCTATAACAGCCCTGGGCTTATGGGTAGTTGCTCCATTATCAAAATAAATAAGGGGCTTCCCATAAATTTTCTGATTGAGTATCGGAAAGTCATTCCTGATTTTTGTTATATCAAAAGTAGACATCACTATTATATTAGCAAAAAAGCCATTACTTGAGAAGGCTCTCGTCTCGGAATTTCAATAAATTGAAATTCCGACAGCCCTTTACCCTTCGGGCTAAAGGGCTGGACCAGATAGGCATAAAAAACAAGAGACGACCCTAGTCCGTCCCGTTCGGGACGAACGGGTCTAGGACCCAGCCCCGCCCTTTCTAAAACTCTCAACTTTAATCCTGTTTTGTATTTTTGAAGAATTGCTTAAACTCATTAGGAAAACAAAGGCTTAGAAAGGGCGGGGCTGCCCGAAGGGAGATAGTGTACAAGCGGAGCGAGTGCCTATCTGGTTTTCAGCTTCTGTCCTCTGTTGGGTCCAGGCACTTCTTAATTTCTTCTACTATTTCTTTGGGAGTGTAATGAGCTTTAATAAGATATTTAGTAGCCCCTAATTTCAGACCTTTTTCTACTTCTTTTTTTTGGCCAAGGTTAGATAAAACCATCACTTTTAAGTCTTTTGACTTAGAATCTTGTTTAATTTTTCTAAGAATCTCCCAGCCATCAATATGGGGCAAAACAATATCTAAAAGCACGAGGTCAAACTTTCTTTCTTTTAATTTAGTTAAAGCCCTCTCTCCATCTGTTGCTATCTCCACTTCAAAATTGGCCTCTTTCAATTTAGTAGTATAAATGTCAGCCAAAAAGGGGTCATCTTCTATTAATAAGATATGTTTCATACTTTTTTATTAAAATTACACTAATATATGTTCAGATCCCGGCTTCGAACACGTCTGAAGGTCTACTCTGTAAATCGTATATCCGAATTCCTTTGTTAAAGTATTTATCAAATATTTCCTGACGTTGGATGGGTGTCAGGCGAGCGCTGGTTAGAAACCTTTGTTGTCAGGTTCGTTAAACATTTATTAATTTGAGAACTTTTTATGCCAAAATCTCTAACGGGGCGAGCCCGTTTATGTATAGTCATATTGCTTACATTTTATCCTGAAAGGACTAAAAGCGTAAACAACGCTCGGAATTCTTACAATTTAAGTTAATTCTGTTTCTTATCTTCTTTTCCTTTATTTATCTTACCACTTTAATAATATTTTCGGAAGGCGGTAAAATTTCTAAACGATCGGGTTGTTTAAGAATTCTCTCAAGATCATAAATCGTGCTAATTTTTCCAGATAAGACACTAATAAAAGTTGGGTTAGTTGTATGTTGCTTTATTATCGTGGGTCTGGAATCGTTATCCTCCGAAATTTTTAATATTGCTTTCACCTCGAATTTTGAATCTTTATATTTAATTTTAAAATCTGATTTCAAAAATGATTGGCTTAGAGCACACATCTTACCCCAAGCCGACTTGACATTCTGCGAGCAAATAATACACCCACTAACTCCGTGCATCTCACAAATAGACTGGCTAACATGATTGCTAAAATTCGGGAATCTGCTATTGGAAACGACATGTGGCGTGTGCCCAACGGAAGTTAATACGTGAAGGTTAGAACTACCAAAAGGCATAATAGAAAAGAAATCGCCGTCCATCACAGTAATCCCCAGATTTTTGAATTTTTTAGGTACTTCACAAAAAACCATCTCGCACAATTCGTATTTTAAGTCAAAGAAATTCTGGTCAAATTTATCAATTACCTCGTTAACTCCAGCGTATGTCGCATTAATGACAAGAGGGGCCGATAACTTAATATTATCATCTAGGGTAACAGTATATGTTGGATTTCTTTTTTCAGCCGTTTTGATACCGGTGTTGTAATAGTAAATCGCTGAATCTCCGATTTTATCTATAAGGAAATCTCGGATCTTAGCAAAATCAAAACCGCACTCCTGTGTTAAAAAGGCAGCTTCTACGGAACCCTTTTTGAAATATAAATCAGAATTTATTTCTTGTAATGGTATACTTACTTTCCTACAGAAGTTGATAAATTCTTGCGCAGATGTTTTGGACCCGCTACTCGCGATGGCATAGGCCTGTTCAAACGTGTCGTTAATAGCAAAATCAAAATCCCGAACAAATTTGTTGTAATATTCTGCCACTTTATAGGCTGTCTCGTAACTACGTGGATAGTGATAACCGTTATGCACCCTGGCTTGATTGATTGCGCTGGCGCGAGAAAATGGCTTGACACTTTTGTCTATAATAGCAACACGTTGACCCTGTTTGATTAAAAGCGAAGCTGCATACAATCCAAAAATGCCGGCTCCAATAATTATGCAATCTATTTTTTGTTCTTTTTTATTCATAGCTACTGGTAGATATTTTTTACGAAGGAAATTATCTTGGAAATATTTTCAATATTTTGCCTATCGCTCGGTCGCATTTCAATAGAGACAAACCCATTATAATTGCTATCAATCAGGGTTTTAGCAATGCTTTTATGAAATGGTTGGTTAAAGTTAATAATTTTCAAATGCGGCTCGTTTATATGCACATGGCCTACAAAGTCAATGTTTTCGTTTATTATTTTCTTAATATCTTCCCCATTCAAAATTGACGAACCAATATCTAAATTAACCCTGAGAGAATCATGGCTAATCGTTTTAACAAAATCTACAGCTTCTTGTGTATTACAAATGAAATCAGCGCCATAGACAGCTGGCGTTGACTCAAGACAAAAAATTACATTAAAAACCTTGGCCTGTTCCGCTATTTGTATGAAAAAATCTTTTGCAATATTCACAGCTTCATCATGAGGCAACGCACCTCTGATTTTATTCTTGGGCGAACCGAATACCGCAACAGCTCCACCAATCTGATTTAAAAACTCCAAAACGCCTCTTAAGTGCTTCAATATTTTCTTGCGAGCTGTTACGCCTTCAAAAATAGAAACTTCAGGATATCTGAACATCAATGCTTGAAAAGCCACAACGCGTATTCCGTATTGATTCAATAACTTCGCGATCTCGTTATGAAACTGCTTTTTCGCCTCCGGCAAGGTACTCACGTCTCTAAAAGGGCTGATTTCTAAATTCAACGTGTTTAAATCACACATAATGTCAAAAATTCTCTTGTCTTCCGATTTTCTCCAGGCTAGATTCGAAACCGCGATTTTTGTCATATTATTCCTTAGTTTGAATATGCTTTGTCGATAATGTTGGCTTCCAGAGTTTACCGTAACCCATACCTATTTTTCTACCTAGCGACAGCCTGCATCTCACCAAGCCTTTAATGAAAAACACTAATGGCAAGTACGAGAGATAATGAATTATTTTCTGCCATCCTAAGCTTTTAAGCTTACGCCATCGTAGTTTTCTTATAAACCACTTTTCTTGAGTGTAAGCAAGATCAGGAAATAAAAGATTATTCCTCACGATCTCAACAAAAAGTCTCTTCTGCTCCTCATAACAATCCCTGATAGAATTAGATGGGACAAAATATACTATGGCATCGTCGATTTCTTTGACAGCAGATATACCAAATGTGTGCGCAATAAGCCGAGATAGAAGAACATCATCAGCAAGGGGACCTTTTTCAAGATCAAAATACTTGGCACCATATGGGTTTTTATCTTTTGCTTTATTAATTCTTTCGAGTAAATCATTCACAATAAAAAGTTGCTGATCTTTTAATATATATGCGCGTCCATGTATATACATTCGTTGATCCCTAACATCATCATCGTGCTCGTAATAAGCTTTTTGCCACCACCCCAGAAGAGATTTTTTGTTGCAAACAGGATAAACTCTTGCAAATGCTACTTGTAAATCTTTATTTGTATTTAAAGCAATCCATAATTTCTTCAAGCAATTCTGATCTAATAAAATATCAGAATCTATAAAAGCTATTGGACCATTAAGTTCGGAGGAATTAATTATATGTTGCTGTGCTTGTATCTTACCTTCGGCCGATTCTAATATTTTTACATCCAGATCCGGAAACCGTTTTTGAAAGTCTTTGACCATTTCCAGAGAGCTGTCTATTGATGCGTTAATGCAAAAAATTGCTTCAAGATTTACCAAAGTACTAATCTCATTTATTGCTGAATATAAAGAAGGAAGAAAATACGGTAAAGCCTTCTCTTCATTACGAATAGGGATTCCTATCGTAAGATTTTTCCTAATGTTTTGACTTCGTCTTTTGGCCATATTCTTGGTGTGAGGAAGGATAGATTTGGTTGAATTTATCAAATAATGATAGGCTTCTTTTAACATTGTTCTCTGATTTTTATAAGTAAGTTTCTTTAAGGCTTTTTTGTATGGTAACCATTTTAGATTTACCACTTCGCCCCTACTGTTTTTTGGCGATATTTTTAGCACATTACTGTTATCTACTAATCCCAAAAAGAACACAACCCGTTTTTCTACCACTTTTTCATTTCTGTCGAAAAAATATTTTAGTACATACCTGAATCCATCAACGATAGTAAAATTAGAAATGTTAGTTTCTTCAAACAATTCTCTTACAACAGTTTGAGTATCTGCTTCTCCAGGTATAGAATGACCTTTCGGGAAAATCCAGTCTCCCAAATTTTGTTTAACTAGCAAAAACCTATAGCCATTTCTGGCCCGGGAAAATGGTATAATGCCTATGGATTTATCTTTTATCATATTGTGATTTTAATAAATAAGAGGACGCTTTTTAAGGGCGTCCCCTGGAAATACCGACTAAATCTAAATGAATAGCTCCGGACAGTGCTTGACAATCATCGCGTCTGCGATTTTCGTCAAACCCTCCATCAAACCGGAGTTATTAATGATGACGTCAGCGACGTCTGCGATTGCGGGAACACCCCACTCCCCCTTGATCTGATCGCGGGGTAACATCAGTTTCCGCGCCTCATCCAAAGAGGTAAGGTTCTGGCGAATCATTTGCCGCCGGAGACGGACGCTCTCATCCACGTCAATGTAGACGATGACGACCTTATCCCGTCCGAGGCGTTCACGCAGGTGAACGCCGAGGTAGGGGTTGTAGAGGCTTTCAAGGCAGCAAAACTCAATGCCCTGATCGCTGGTCCACTGGATGAATTCGTCAGCGAACTTGCCGTAGACCCACTCTGGCCGCTCTTTAATGTTACAAGCATTCCACTCATAAAAGTTACCTGTCGCGCCCTCGCGTTCCATTACGCGCTTCAGAAAGAAGGTAATTTTCAGTCTTTTGACACCGCGCTGGTCGAGGTAGCGACCGAGAGTGCTCTTGCCCGATTCGCTCATCCCACCGATGATGAATACTTTTTTCATGCTGTATTCCTCCAGAAGAAGTTGAATTTCTCGTTTGGCCTTCGCTGGAGTGTAAGGACCGTGAGCAACGTTTCTGATGATGCTCTCCGCCCATTTGGCACGGATCCCGGAAGCGGGCACGCGCTTCCCGATGATTTGGCGAACTTTATTGACAGCGTCGTATCCATCCACTACGAAAATATGGACTGGCGACGATGACATAAAATCTACCAATTCCGGGAAATAATCGCGATGCCGTACATCGCTGGTGTTCCAGTAGAGCATTTCCACTGTAACGGGCTTGAGTATTTTGCGGACTTCACGTTTGATCGCGAGCCCGTTTCGGACGAGGATTTGCCGTATCGGATCCACCAATCCCCTCTCGACACCGTCCGGCTTCACCACCAGCATGGAGACTTCGAACTGGCTCATGATTATCTACCTCCTTTCTTTTCGATGTACTGGGCAGGCCAGTCGATGTCAATCGCCATCAACCGGCCGGTTTCGGTGAAAACAAACTCTAAGGTTGGAAACCGCGAGATAAGGCATAGCTCTTCGAAACTGGCGATCGGGGGCATTTCTCTGCAGATGCTCCTAATTACACCGAAGGAGCAAATATTGAGATAGCCCGCTTCTCTCAGGCGACGGCTATCATCAAGATAACCTTGCCTTGTCACCTCAAAGAAGCTCAACTCACCAACATATGTCGGCAGTTGCCGGTCGTTAATCAGATTCGCCGGAATAGTGCCCTGCTGGATTTCTAGGGTCTGGCTTTCAGCAGAGGTGTAGATTATCCGTCCGGCGATTGTTTGTTTACCCCAAATATCAGGGGTAAATTCCAGCCACGTGGTTTCTGAATATCCGTTGATGATCTTCAGTGCTTTGCTCGCAGTTATGGTTCGTTTGACACCTTGGTTGTCACGCCACTGCACACTATCCGAGTCGCTTACAACAAAGAGCGGCGGCACTAAGGTGTACATTGGCTTCTCTGATACGATAATCAGAAAAGGATACCCTCGGGCAGAGTACTCATTGAAGAGCTGCCCAACCCTCTTACTATCGCAAGATCGGCACGCTTTAAGGTTAGAATTGTCAGGGAATCCCAGTATTCGCAGTAAAGCCCTTTTTTGCAACCGCAACGGTAAGCTCGGATCAATGCCGTATTTGCTCGCGTTTACTAGAAAGTATTCATTCATCACTATCATGGTTTACCTCCTCCCAAAATGGGGTTTTGTTTTGTGAAAGAACGACTACATTATACTAACTTTATACTAATCTTTTATCTCCAGTTTGTCAAGATCGCGGATGGTATGAATGGCAGCCCAACTGCCGTTGTATATTGTCACTTTAACCATATTTTTATCGGATTCAAAAATGTCGCGGATAACGAAATCTAAATCCTTTTTATAAGCGAAATTGGATACGAATGAGAAAACTGGTTCACATAACGTCATTAACCCGAGACTGTAATATTGTTTTCCCTTTAAGCCAGTAGTTTTGATTTCGTCGCGCGGCAATCGTGTATTTATAGATTGTACTTGACCTCTATGCACGATAATTTGTGAATGTGTAGGCGCCAAATCCTCATGGCTAATCACAATGTTGGCAAGAGCCGATTTTAAGATTCCGATACTTTTTATCTTTTTGAGAATGTTTTTGTTATACAAAATATTACCATCTGAATAGACGAACGTTTTTTGAAGTTCTTGCCTAATTGAATATAATAGCCATGGCACCCCCCATTTTCTACCTAATTTACCCCCGTAAATTGGTATAATCTGCTCGATAGTTGGATAATTTTCTTTCAAAAAAGCGCGTAGCTCACTCTCATAATAACTGGACAGCAAGAAAATTCTTCGGAATTTCAAGGCAAGCGACATATCAAGTAAATGACTTAAAAACGGCTTATTGTTCAATCTCAAAAAAATCTTGGAAGTGTTAATTCCTCTTTTTTTTAGGTTGACGGTGATGCGCTCACCTTGACCGCCAACAGCTATTAAAATAGTGTCAATACTTTTTATTTCTTTACTTTTCATTTCTTTGGATAGTTAGGTTCCCAACCTAAAAAATTATCTAAAGCATGGATTCGTCCCTTCATGTTGGAAATCGCGTAAAAGACCGCAAAATTATTAGGCACTTTCTTGGCATCAATACACGCCCGTATTAATTGTACAAAATCTTCTTTGTATAACATAACTTTGTCGTATAACGGATCTTCGTTTAATCTAATCTCGTTGGCTTCATTTACGCCTCCAAAACGGATGCAAATTACTTCTAGACCGCGTTTTCTAGAATAATAACGGCCTAAATGCTCAATATAAATTTTAGTTGCTCCGTAAGGAGTGTCCGGCCAACATTCTGATTGCGAGTTAACATACGTATCGGGTGAGATTTTCGAGTAATCATTTACGTGAACAGAACTAGCGATAATAACACGAGAAATATTTCTCTTTATCGCGGCGCGGTAGATATTTTCCGCCATGATTTTGTTCTGCTGAACAATATTTTCATTTGGATAATCTTCCGACACATCCCAAGCTAAATGAACAATAGTATCATTGTCTTTAAGAGTGTTTCTAAATTTTTCGTAATCATTAGCAATATCTAGAACAACCGTTTCTTTGCTATCAGAAACCTTATCTATACAAAGTAAATCAAATTCGCTGCGTAACCCCTTTTGTAAAATCTTTCCTAACGAACCTTGGCTACCGGTTATTACTACTCGTGTTGATGATTTCATACGCTTTTTTTACTGCTTTTGCCATAAACTCTATATCCTTGCGATCTAACCCAGGATTTACATATACATTGAACATCCTTTTGGTAACGTCCTGGGCTACGGGACAATCTCGTTTTATCTTCTTTCGAAGCAAGGTAATCTCGGTCAACGCGAGAGGGTAGAGTTTTTTTATCGGTACTCCAGAGTTTTTCAGTAGATCAAAAAAATTATCTCGCTGATTGGATAAATTTTTCGGCAATAAACCTGTTAGATAAAAATAAGAATGCTCGGTCGCTCTGTCGGCGTGCTGGAACTGTATGTCAGTGTCTTTCAACAAATTCCTAAATATCTCGGCGTTCAATCTTCTTTTTTTGTTGTTCTTTTCTAGTTTTTTTAATTGCCCAATCGCAAGAGCGGCTTGTATATCAGTTAATTGATAATTGAAGCCAATTCGATCGTAATCATAAGCATCTAAATCGTGCTTCATGATCCCGTTATTCGCGATAGAAGTAATAATTTGTGCATATTTTTCATTGTTTGTTAATATAACCCCTCCTTCTCCGCAAGCAATGTGTTTTGTCTGATACAAACTAAAGCAGCTTATATCACCAAAAGAGCCGACGTACTTGTTATTGTATTTTGCGCCGGCGGCTTGCGCACAATCTTCAATCAAAACTAACCCGTATTTATCAGCTATCTTTAGTATTTCTTTGAGTTTTGCCGGTTGACCGTACATGTGAACGGCAATGATTGCCTTTGTTTTTGGATTAATTTTATATCTAATCTTTGCTGGGCTTATATTGAAATCATACGGATCAATATCCACAAAAACAGGTTTTCCTCCTTCTTGTAATACTACAGAGCAATCAGCGATATTCGCGAGAGCTGGCACAATAATCTCATCATCTTTTTGTAATTCAAGTGCCACAATCGCGCAATGCAATGCCGAGGTCCCGGAGTTGACGGCAAAAGCATATTTTTTACCGTGCAACTCCGCCATGCGTTTTTGAAATTCAATAACTTCCGGCCCACCATCGGGCTTTGATAAGAAACCGCTCTTTAGTACAGCGACAACTTTCTGGGTGTCGGCATCATCAACAATCGAATAATTTATTTTATCTAAAAATGTTTGCTGGATGATTCTATTTTTCACCTCCTCCGGCTTTAGGTTTATATTCGGTAATTCCTCCAGCGGCACCCATTTGATTATATATTTGCCTTTGTACTGGGTCCCGGGTTGAAATTCCGGTCCCTGCCCCACACTCACTTTCCCGTCAACGATATTAAATAGATAAAAAAATTCCGGCTGACCTTCTATCTCTGGTTTATCACCAATCCTTTTTAGAAAAAGATCTTTGACTTTTACGCTTACTCCTAACTCTTCAAAACATTCGCGTTTAATTGCTTGCTCATGAGTTTCGCCTGGCTCTACAGCTCCTCCGGGCATAACCCAGTAAGAATCATCATCCTTAATACGGTTGATGAGTAGTATTTTATCCGAGTCAATAATGATGGCGCGGACGCGCTCTTTTATTTTTTTTGAAATATTAACCATATTCGTAAAGAATTTTTAATATCTTTTGCTTTACCGTTGTGATCAAGTATATCAATTAAATGGTAGCCGAACCTTCCGCAGATATTTATTAACTCGTGAGGATAGTAAAGTCTGATAATGTGCACTAAAGTTTTTTGTTTACTACCCCGCCCGACTTCCCGAATTTTGGT
This sequence comes from uncultured Candidatus Saccharibacteria bacterium, assembly GCA_964619425.1. Classification (GTDB taxonomy): domain Bacteria; phylum Patescibacteriota; class Minisyncoccia; order Minisyncoccales; family CAZUDS01; genus CAZUDS01. The sequence goes on along the minus strand of CAZUDS010000010.1, from coordinate 2,025 downwards.
CACGCTTGTTGATGTTCTAAAATCAAAATATCTATTGAAATAGAGTTTCGTTCCGTCTTTTAATAGAGCTGCTTCTTTTTCTTTATAATTTTTTGTTAATGCAATAGGATTTATTGTTTCAATAATCAACCTACCGCCAGATTTAACATATTGGCAAAGCTTTTTTATAAATGACTCGTTTTTCTTTTCATCTTCCAAGTAGCCCAGTGACGTAAAAATGTTCAGCACCACATCAAATCTCCCCGGAATCTTTTTCTTTAGAATATCGCCGATAATATAGGAAGTAGACAAACCTTTTTGTTTAGCCTGCTTCCTTGCAAGATTGATAAAATAATCGCTTATGTCAATACCGGTTACCTTATATCCTAACTTAGCTAAACTATTTGAGATTCTTCCATATCCGCAAGGCGCATCAAGAATCTTCCGACAATCTTTGGGCAGGTATTTTTTGATGATTTCTATTTCCTTTTTCGTACGTTCTCGCGTCAAAATATCTTCTTTTTCTTTCATATACCGCTCGCCCCAAACGTTACTTTTTGTCTTATACCAGTCTTGATAACCAGAAGCTATTTTACGGATTTTTTTGTCTTGATATTTAATATAATTCATGGATTATTGTTTCATTAGGTCATCCAAACTGATGCCTAACGTTTTGACGATTTTTTGAGCCGTGTCTATTGTCGAGCTTTGTATTGCACCGGACTCAATTTTGATAATCGTATTGTAAGAAATATCGGCGAGTTTGGATAACCTGTCCTATGGCGGGTAGGTATCCCTAAAATTAAACACAGAACGTCTCTCGTGATATCCTGAAAGAAAAGTATATGCCAAGAGGATATCCGAGAGGATATCCATTGCTTACTCCTGAGTAAATTTTACTTTATCGGCAACTCAACATAAAAAGTACTGCCCCTGCCTTTTCCTTTTGACTGTGCGGGGTCACTGTGCGAGGTCTGGCCCCGCTACGCATTTATGTTCAGATCCCGGCTTCGAACACGTCTGATATACCTCCATTTTATCAGAATTTTTGGTAAATATGGAGTTATTTCGCAAAGGGTCTTTATTCTTTCACTATCTTTTCTGGTTCTTTGCGAATTATATCGAGCTTATCAAAGTCAGTATCATAAGAAACAACTGTTATCTTTTTTTGATAGATTCGGGGGTTTGAGGCAATTAAAGCGTCAATAAATTTAACATCAAAGTTCTGGAAAATTTCTACAGCTAAAAGAGGATTAAAATTATTAATAAACTTTATGTACTTAAAACCAAAAATTCCTTTTAATATCTTTATTATCTCTTCTTTTCGAAGTCCATAGATGCTCTTGCTGACCCAAACTATTTCAGCTAAAACTAAATTAGAGGTAAAGCATTTAATTTTGCCTCTTTTTATTTTTTCAAATAAAAGTTCGCATTCTTCAACTTTCCGGACATCATCCTTTACAATAGGTCTTAAAAAGATATTGCTATCTAAAAAATATTTAGGTTCTTTCATAAAATTTTTCCATGTATTCTCTCGCTTTTACAGGGTTAATTTTCTTTTTCACCTTTATTCTTTTAGCGACCTCTAAAAACTCTTCAGAAGCTTTTATTTTTATCTCTTTCTTTTTCTTTTCAAACTCTATCAGTATTTTTTGAAACTCTTTCAATTTCAAAGCATCTCTAATTTCTTTAGGGATTGTAATCTGCCCTTTTTTTGTAATTGTTGTTGTGTAAGGCATAAAATTGAAGTTCTACTTAATTTTTATTTCTTACTTAAAACTTAATTCTTTCAATTTGATTTGTCAAGGGAAACTTCGCAATCCGGACTGAACGATTATTTTACCGGTAGTTCAATATAAAATGTGCTGCCTTTGCCCCTGCCTTCTGATTCAGTCCAAATTTTGCCATTGTGGAGATCTATATATCTTTTGGCTACATGGAGACCAAGGCCAGTTCCTTCAATAAAGAAAGTGGTGCCAGCCATACCTCTGGTAAAGCCCTCAAAAATTGTCTCTTGTTCTTCTTTGGTCAGCCCTTCCCCAGTAT
>CAZUDS010000009.1:0-14267 GCA_964619425.1 uncultured Candidatus Saccharibacteria bacterium | reverse complement strand
AAATTAGGGCGGAATAGTGCGAAAATTTCTTTCAGAAATTTTCGCCTATGTGCATATCCAGTTTTAGGAATTTCAACTTTCACCATCGTGATTTTATTTTATTTCAAATTAAGATTCGTGTCAATAATTCTTTACTTTATCTCCTCCGCTATCCACCAGAATTCATTGCCGATGCGAGCGCCAAAATAGAGGAATTTGCTTTCCTGATCAAAAGAGAAAGGTCTGTAAATTCCATCGTATTTTTGATGGCTCTCTTTTCCATCTAAAATGAGGTACGATTTTCCTTCTTTTTTGGCTATAAAAGTGACCTTTCTTCCGTCAGGGCTAAAATAAACTTTATCTGCTCTTAGAGAGTATTCCGGGGGGACTTCGGCTAATTTTGTCGTCGCTAAACTAACTTTTGGTATTTCAACCGCTGGCGCTGGCGTTTCAACTGCTGGCACTGGTGTTTCAACTTCTTTTGGCCAAGCCCGCCAAATCAAAATTCCGCCAGCCAGGACTATTATCAGAGCAATAAGAGGAATAACAATTTTTTTGTTCATATTCATATAGATTGGTTAATCGTTAAAATTAATTGTTGTTCAATCTTTTAGTGTTGCCCGGCCAGAACCTGAGCCGCGAATTTCTCCGGAGCCAGGTAATCCAAAGGTAGATAACCCAAAGAAGAATGAGGCCTCTTTTTCTGGTAGACAACCTCTGCCTTCGTCTTACCACCCGAATTTTATCTTAGCCAACTATCCAAATTTCAGGGGTCAGTCCGCTCTTGGGGACTGTTCATTGCTCATTAAATATTTAAACACTGTTCCTAACACCCCATTAACAAATCTGCCCGAATTCTCGCCACCAAAACCCTTAGCCAATTCAATGGCTTCATTAATTGCTACTTTCGGTGGCACCTCTGTTTTTTCGGCATATAGTAATTCATAAAGACCCAAACGCAAAACATTTCTATCAACCAGGGCTATTTGAGATAGCGGCCATTCAGGAGCTGCTTTTACAATAATTTTATCAATCTCAGGCAGGTGTGAAACAATGCCTTCAATCAAGGCCTTAACAAAATTAGGGTTTTTTAAGCCCGGACCAAATTCTTTTATATTCCTTTCCACAATCCTTGATAATTGCTCAGGTCTCTTACTATAAAAATCCCACTCGTATAAACTTTGTATCGCGATGGAACGTGATAGGTGACGAGAAGACATAAAACTTTTGCTTCGCAAAAGAAATCCCAAGCACCAAATACCAAATTACAAACTATAGGTTTTGAATTTGGAAATTGGAACTTGGAATTTATTTGGAATTTGCCTGCCCCGTAGGAAGCCGGCTGCTTTCCTTCGGGGGGATTTGTAATTTGGAATTTTACTTCTTGGAGAGTTCTTCCCAACTCAGAGCTCCTTCTTTTTTAGCTTCTCTTTTTTCGACTTCCTCTTTGGCCTTCATTTCTCTTTCTTTCTTCTTTCTTTCCTTTTTGGTCAATTTTTTTAAAACGTCAAGGACTTCCCTGCCTTTATAATAGCCGCAATTATAGCAAGCCGTATGAGGAAAAACCGGTTTGCCACATTTTAGACAAACCGTGGTCTGGGGCTTCTTTAAATAAATATGCATTCGCCGTTGATTGCGTCTTGATTTAGTTTTGCATTGTTTTGGTACAGCCATGTTAGAGCGACTTGATACCCAGCACTCAGAGCACTGAGTGCTGGGCATTTTAGTCGGTCTTACACCCAGCACTCAAGGCGTTGAGTGCTGGGTAACGATTTTCTAACGACCCAGCACTCAGAGCACTGAGTGCTGGGTCGAGAAAATCAATTATTTTATTATATCGGAAACTGAAAAATCAAGTCCGAAGGACGCAGATTTTTCAGCTTTTCCGATTAAGCCCGCTCTAATTTTGCTGTTCTATTGGAGAATTAGCCAAATAGAAAAATAAACTTGGTTTAACTCCCGCAAGGCAGAGGGTGAATAACCCCGAGCGAGCCGAGGGCGAGCGAGTGCCTTGCCAGTGATAAATCTCGCAAAATTAGGGCGGAATAGTGCATTGCGGAGCAATGCCTATGTGCGCCTATCTTGTTATTTTCTAGCGGGTGAAAGAAGATTTGCCTATGTGCGCAGATTTTTGCAAGGACTAAAGGTCTTTCTATGAATAGGAGACAAGCCATATTTTTTGAGCTGCTTTTTATGAAATTTTGTTGGATAGCCCTTATGTTTGTTAAAGCCGTATTGGGGGTATTTCTTGTGTTCTCTTTTCATTATAGCATCTCTTTTTGTTTTAGCAATGATACCAGCCGCCATACAGGAAAAAACTTTTTCATCGGCTTTAATCAATAGTTGTAAGTTGTAAGTCGTCAGTTGTAAGTTTTTAAGATGATTGCCGTCAATAATCAAGAAATCAACTTTTAACTTTTCACTTTTAACTTTTAACTTTTGAACGGCCCTCTCCATTGCCAACTCTGCTGCATTTTTAATATTAATTCTATCAATCACTCTTGGTCCAACCCTGCCTATTGCCCATTTTATCTGGGGGTGATTAACTAAAATTTTGTAAAGCTCTTCTCGTCTTTTAGGGGTTAATTTTTTGGAATCTTTGAAAAGAGTGTTTTGAATTTTGGATTTGGAATGCAACCCTCCGGGGAGTCGCCTTTGGCGACAGGGAATTTGTTTGTGATGCAACCCTACGGGGAGTCCGCTTCGCGTCCAGGTGATTTGGAATTTGGGATTTTCCCTTATAATACAAACAGCCGCTGCCACTACGGGCCCCGCCAACGGCCCTCTCCCTGCTTCATCTAAACCAACTACAACTTTATATCCTCTTTTCCATAACTTTTTTTCCTCTCTAAGTTTCGTTACCATATTATAGTTATAGCAGATTTTAGCTCGCAGACACAGATATGAACTGATTGACCTCCGAAGCCACTCAATTAGTTTCCTTTATTTTACTGTTCGCCATTTTGCAATTTTTTTTCTACCATTTTATAATAAAATAATTTGTTTGTATATAAATTTGTATATTTGTACTCATTTGTAATTTGTAGCCACCATGATGAAATTTACCCATCTCCATGTTCACTCGCATTATTCCCTTCTCGACGGTCTATCCAAAATCGATGAACTCTTAGATTATATTAAAGAATTGGGCATGGATTCAGTGGCTCTGACTGATCACGGTGTTTTATATGGCGCGGTGGAGTTTTATAAAAAGGCAAAGCAAAGAGGCATTAAATCAATTATAGGTTCAGAGATCTATATAGCCCTTGAAAGGATGGAGCAGAAAAGACCCAATATTGATGATAAAAGATATCACTTAGTGCTTTTAGTAAAAAATGAGCAGGGTTATAGAAATTTAGTAAAACTTATCACTAAAGCTCATTTGGAGGGCTTTTATTATAAACCAAGAGTAGATGATGAACTCCTTGGTCAATATTCAGAGGGACTTATTGCTCTTTCTGGTTGTCTGCAAGGAAAAGTTCCCAAGCTAATTGTGGCAAATAAAATAGAGGAGGCAAAAAAGACGGCTTTAAAATATCAAGAAATTTTTGGCAAAGAGAATTTTTATTTAGAATTGCAACATCACCCAAATTTACCAGACCAGAAGAAAGCCAACGAAAGCATGATAAAACTCTCTCAAGAATTAGGCATCCCTTTGGTCGCCACCAATGACAGCCATTACTTAAAAAGAGAGGATGCTGAAGCCCAGGATGTTTTAATGATGATTAATACTAATGCCAACCCCAATGATCCTGAACGTCTGACAATGAAGGCTGATGACTTTTCAATGCGGCCACCAGAAGAAATGCTCAGAGATTTCAAGGACATTCCAAAAGCCATTGAAAATACGCAGAAGATTGTGGCAGATTGCAATTTTGAATTTGAATTAGGCAAACCAAAACTCCCCTCTTTTGAAGTTCCCTTTGGCAAAAGTCCTGATGAGTACTTGAAAGAGCTTTGCTTGGAAGGCATTAAAAAAAGATACAATGTCAAAAATCAAAAGTCAAAAGTCGAAAGTCGAAAGTCGAAAGTCGAGAATCAAGAGTTGAAAGTCCACATTCAATGTTCCACGCTTGATGCTCAAAAAATTATTGAGCGCTTAGATTACGAATTAAAGATTATCAAGCAAACCGGCTTTGCTTCTTATTTCCTGATTGTGGCCGATTTTGTTAATTGGGCAAAAGAAAATCGGATCGTGGTAGGCCCGGGCCGGGGCTCAGTAGCCGGGTCTTTAGTTGCCTATTTACTCAATATCACTAATATTGACCCTCTAAATTATAATCTTTTATTTGAAAGATTTTTAAACCCGGAAAGGATTTCTTTGCCTGATATTGACCTTGATTTTAATGATCGAAGAAGAAATGAAGTTATTGAATATGTCGCCCAAAAATATGGCCGAGACAAAGTGGCGCAAATCATTACTTTCGGAACAATGGCGGCTAGAGCCGTTATCCGCGATGTTGGCCGGGCTTTGAATTGTCCTTATCTCTTCTGCGACAAAATAGCAAAGATGATCCCCTTTTCCTGGACCCTTGATCAAACACTCAAGGCGAATACTGAATTTCGCCATCTTTATGAAGAAGATGAAAAGGCAAAAACACTAATTGATTTTGCCAAAAAGTTAGAGGGGGTAGCCCGCCATGCTTCCACTCATGCCTGCGGCGTGGTGATTGCCAAAGAACCACTGGATAATATTGTGCCTTTGCAACACCCGACGCAAAATGATAAAAATATTGTTACTCAATATGAAATGCATACGATTGAAGACCTGGGATTGTTAAAAATGGATTTTCTGGGCTTGAAGAACTTAACGATTATTGAAGATGCTTTATCAAAAATCTACACAATCTATAACAAAAATATCAAGATAGAGAATATCCCATTAGACGATAAAAAAACTTACAATCTCTTGCAAAAAGGTGGAGGCAAGGGCCTGTTCCAGCTTGAGTCGGAGGGTATGCAAAGATATCTCAAACAATTAAAACCCACCCAGTTTGAAGATATTGTGGCTATGGTGGCTTTATACCGGCCAGGTCCCATGCAATTTATTCCTGAGTATATTGCCAGAAAACATGGGAGGAAAAAGGTTGAGTATTTACATCCCAAGTTAAAGCCGATTTTAGAACCAACATACGGAATTTGTATTTTTCAAGAGCAACTAATGCAAATTGCCCAGCAATTAGCGGGCTTTACAATGGCGGAAGCAGATTTTTTAAGAAAAGCGGTAGGGAAAAAAATTAAAAAACTGCTCCTGGAACAGGAAGAAAAAATGATTAAGGGAATGGTTAAAAACGGCATTGCAGAACCAATCGCTCATAAAATCTGGCAATGGGTTTTACCCTTTGCCCAGTACGGTTTCAACGCTGCCCATTCCACAGCCTACGCAATGATCGCCTATCAGACCGCCTGGCTAAAAACCCATTATCCGCTGGAGTTTATGGCTTCTCTTTTAACTTCTGAGCAGGCAGATGTTGAAAGAATCGCTGTTTTGATTGGAGAATGCCAGAAAATGGGTATTGAGGTTTTGCCTCCTGATATTAATGAAAGTTTTAGATTTTTTAGTGTTGTCCCCAAAGAAAAAAAGATCAGGTTTGGCTTGCAAGCCATTAAAAATGTTGGCTCTAATGTCGTTGAAGTTATTGTTGAAGAAAGAAAGAGAGAAGGAGAGTTTAAATCAATCCAGGATTTTCTCTTGAGAGTGCTTTCTAAAGATTTGAACAAAAAATCCTTAGAGGCCTTAATTAAGGCGGGCGCTTTTGATAAGTTAGTCGAGAGGGGCCGTCTTTTGGAAAATTTGGAAAAATTATTGATCTGGTCAAGAGAAAGCCAAAGATTAAAAAGTAATGGCCAGACAACTCTCTTTGGAAGTTCTCAATTCAGTTCCAGCTCAAATATAGTTCTGGTTCCGGGCAAACCTGCTTCAAAAAAGGAGAAATTAAGATGGGAAAAAGAACTTTTAGGACTTTATATTACTGACCATCCCTTGAGTGATTTTAAGAAGGTTTTGGAAAAAGGGGTTGTCCCTCTATGCAATATTACTAAGGAATTGACTGGCAGATTTATAAAAATCGGGGGAGTAATATCTGGTATCAAAAAGATTATTACTAAAAATGGTAAACCAATGCTTTTTGTCAATGTTGAAGATCAAACTGATAAAATTGAAGTCATTGCTTTCCCCTCTGTCTTGGAAAGAAATGCTCTTCTTTTTCAGGAAGACAAGATTGTTTTTATTAAAGGCAGGGTGGATAATAGAGATAGCGCTCCCAAAATAATTTGTGAAGGCATTGAGGAAATCGTGGAAGACCGCTGATTTACGCTGATCTCCTGCGCGGATTTACGCTGATCCGATCCGCGTTTAATCTGCGTAGTGGATCCACGTCTGTTCCGCGATTTTCACGAAGTAAAAAACTATGAAAGTTGAAACCATTCGTCATTCACTCGCTCATATATTGGCTTATGCTGTACAGGAATTGTATCCTGGGACGAAATTTGGTATTGGCCCGGCCATTGAACAGGGCTTCTATTACGACTTTGATTTTGTAGAAGCAGATAAACGCGGATTACAAGGCGGATTAACGCGGATAACGCCAGGTGACTTGCCGAAAATTGAAAAGAAAATGAGAGAAATAATTAAAAAAGATATTAAGTTTGAGAAAAAAATTGTTTCAAAAGAAGAAGCGAAAAAAATATTTCAAAATCAACCCTATAAATTAGAGCTCATAAATGAGTTAGCGGAGATCGGATCTCCGCGAGTTTCAATATATCGAGCTGAGAGTTTTATTGATTTATGTAAGGGCCCTCATGTTAAATCGAGCAAAGAAATTCCCCTGGATTCTTTTAAGTTAACTAAAATTGCTGGCGCTTATTGGCGGGGTTCGGAAAAAAATCCCATGCTCACCAGAATTTACGGAGTGGCTTTTGAAACAAAAAAAGAATTAGATGAATATCTAAAAGCCGCGTCCGAGGCTGAAAAAAGAGACCATAGGGTTTTAGGCCAAAAAATGAGTTTATTTTTGCTTGACGAAGAAATAGGCGCCGGCCTGCCAGTTTGGTTGCCAAAAGGAACTTTATTAAGAAAACTCATTCAAGATTATTTATATCAAGAATTAAAAAAGTCAGGATATTTGTGGTTGGTCACTCCTCATCTTGGCAATTTGAAACTGTGGAAGACCTCTGGTCACTGGGAATTATACCGAGAAAATATGTATTCTCCGATAAAGATAGACGAAGAAGAGTATCTCATCAAGCCGATGAATTGTCCCTTTCATGTTAAGTTTTATAAATCCGAAATACGCTCTTATAAAAATTTGCCAATCAAATCGGCTGAGTTTGGAACGGTTTATCGGTACGAAAAATCCGGGGTCTTGCATGGTTTAGTCAGGGTAAGGGGCTTTACCCAAGACGACGCTCATCTATGGTGCCGACCAGACCAATTGGACAATGAATTAGAGAAATTGGTAAAACAAGCAATAAAGATATTTAAGGACTTTGGCTTTAAAGATTTGAATTTCTATCTTTCCACCCGGCCGGAAAAATATGCCGGAACAGAAAAAGGTTGGCAAAAAGCAACCAATTCCTTAAAATATATTTTGAGAAAATTAAAAATAAAATATCAAGTTGATCCGGGTGGCGGTGTCTTTTACGGTCCAAAAATTGATATTAAAATCAAAGATGGTCTGAACCGAGAATGGCAATGCACCACTATTCAAGTTGATTTTAATTTACCGGAAAGATTTGATATCAATTTTATCAATGAAAAAGGTGAAAAAGAAAGACCCTATATGATTCATCGCGCCCTTTTGGGTTCCTTAGAAAGATTTATCGGGGTCTTAATTGAAAATTATGCCGGCGCTTTCCCCTTGTGGTTATCACCAGAACAAATCTGGGTGATTCCGGTTGGAACTCGCCACAAGAAATATGCCAATGAAATTTCTGAGAAATTTCAGATTTCAGATTTAAGATTAAAGATTAAAGATGGAAATGAGACGGTTTCCAAGAAAATTAGAGAAGGAGAAATCCAGAAAATCCCTTATCTCCTTGTTGTTGGCGATAAAGAAATAAAAACAAAAACAGTCAGGGTCAGGGAGAGAAAAAAGGGTGATCTTGGCCCAATGGAATTAACTGAATTTTTGGAAAAGCTCAAAATGGAAATAGAAAAGAAAATCTAAGGATTCCAAACCTTAAGTGATTTTTTCAAATCAACTAAGGTTTGGAGAGGAGCGAATCTGTGTGGGACTCGCTCCCCCCTTTTTTTTGCCCCTACCCACCTCCTTTTCTTTCCTTGAGAAGAGAAATTGGAATAGGGATTGGAAGAGAGATTGGAACCTCGTTCGTGCCGTTCCAGGCTTCCATCGCCTCTGCAGCGGTGAGAATAGAGATTACTACGTTTTGAAGGTCATGAATCGCCTCCTCGATCTTCTCCCTTGCCTCTTTTTCCGAAGAAGCATAGACCTCCACGCTCCTAAGCCCAGAAAACTTCTCGTGCTCGAGAAGTTTCTTTTCCTCGTCGGTCGTCGACTCGAGCGAGACTTTCGCCTGCCAGCGTCTATTGCTATGCGATTCATAATGTTTCGCGACCGTTATCTTCATCCTTCCCTCCTTTCTTATGGAGATGGAGATTTCTGGAGGATCTCCTCCAGTCCTATCTCCTCCACTCCGACGCACCAGTGCCTCATCTCTTGCTGGGCATTCCGGAGCGCATTCACTCTCTGAACGAACTGCTTCGCCGCTTGATAAATTCCCTCCTCCGTTTCCTCTATTGAAGGAGCGCGGACCAAAACAGGATCGAGGCAGTAGGTCGATCCGTATTGCAGTAGAAGGTTCTTTTCCCCATCGGTCTCCCCTTCTACGGAAACCTTCGCCTGATAATCACCCTGAAAGGGCATCCGTCCTATCCTGATCTTCATCTTTCTTCACCTCCTTCTGCCCCGGTTGGTTTTTACCGCCTTTTTTAAGAACGGTATCCAGAGCAGAAAGTGAGTCATGAGTTTTTTATTAAGATCCGTGTGGATACTCACCGCCCAATCTCTGCCCTGGAAAAGCCGATGTTCGAAGCCGGGATCTGAACATTTCCCATTTAATTTTAAATGAACTGGCAATTCCGGAGAAAATTACCTTCATCTCCGCCGATCATAAGTTTGACATAAACCCTCAATTTTGTCAACTTTTTTAGCGCCTGAGCGAAACAAAGATTATGTTCTTGTATCGGAAACTCTAAAATAGAAATAAACTAAAAACTACGAGATTGCGAAGCAATCGAAACTACTAAACTATTAAACTATGTCCGGCCCTGTCAAAAACGGGGTTTTTGGTTGAAAGAAAGTCGCTTCTGTTATAAGATTGAGTCGAGCATGAAGTATCATCTAATTACTTTCGGGTGTCAAATGAACGAAAGTGATTCTGAAAGAATTGTTCAGGTTTTAGAAGGCCTTGACTATCAAAAGACCTCAAAAATGGAGAGGGCTGATTTAATTATGGTCAATATGTGCTCTATCAGACAATCAGCCGTTGATAGAGTTTTTGGCCTCCTACCGAAATTCAGAAAACTACAAACTACAAACTATAAACTACGAACTATTCTGACGGGCTGCGTCTTGAAAAAAGATAGACAAAAATTGGCTCAAGGGTTTGATTCAATTTTAGATATTAAAAATTTACCAAAATTGCCCCAAATTCTTTCCCCTCAAAGCGCCGTAGAACCAAGGCCATGGCAGCAGTTCTACAGTGGTTATAGTGAGCAGGATTATTTGAAAATTGTTCCTAAAAATCAAACTAATTTTCGGGCTTTTATCCCCATTATAACCGGGTGTAATAACTTCTGCTCTTTTTGCGTTGTCCCTTATACCCGGGGTGAAGAAATTTCCAGGCCAGCTGATGAGATTCTGCGCGAGGTAAAAACCACGATTGAGCGGGGCGCAAAGGAGATTTGGTTGCTGGGACAGAACGTCAATTCCTATAGAAGCAGATTAACGCAGATATCTACGCAGAAAAACGCAGAAATTAATTTTCCTAAACTTCTAAGGATGGTAAATGACATTCCAGGAGATTTTTGGATTAGATTCACTTCGTCGCATCCCAGGGATTTTTCTGATGAGCTTATAGAAACAATGGCCGAATGCGAAAAAGTGACGCCTTATTTAAATTTGCCGGTTCAGTCAGGGGATAACGAGATCTTAAAAAGAATGAACCGCCCCTATACGGTTGAACAGTATAAAATTCTGGTTAAGAAAATTCGAGATTCATTCAATGTCGTCCGTGATGGATTAGAGAAAGAAATTGCTCTTTCTACGGATATCATTGTTGGTTTTCCCGGCGAAACAAAAGAACAGTTTGAAAACACAAAAAAACTTTTCAAAGAAATAAAATTTGATATGGCTTATATTGCCAAATACTCTCCTCGCCCGGGAACAGCAGCAGCTCAAATGAAAGATAGCGTCCCCCGGAAAGAAAAAGAAAAAAGAGAAAAAGTCCTGACAGAAATTCTCAAAAAGACAGCTCTTGAGAAAAATAAAAAATATATTGGCAAGATAATAGAAGTTCTGCCAGAAAAAAACAAGGGCGAATTTTTAGTCGGTAAAACAAGAACTTATAAAACCGTGAAATTCAAGGGACCAAAAGAGCCATTTGGCCAATTTGCCAAAGTAAAAATCAGTGCCGCCGTCCCCTGGGGGCTTAAAGGTACGCTATTGACCTCATAAATCAATAGTTAACTTAATGACCGATCGGTCAAAATAGAAACTAAACTTGAGGGGCTTCGGGAGTCACTCAATTAAATGAAAGGGAATAACTTGGCAAAAATAATCGTGGTTTTAGGACCGACAGCCACTGGCAAAAGTGATTTGGGAGTGAAATTAGCCCTTCGACTTGACTCAGGGCAAACCAAAAAAGAATTTAGTATAAATGGCGCTGAGATTGTTTCGGCTGATTCAAGGCAGGTTTATAAAGGAATGGATATTGGCACAGGAAAAATTACGAAAAAAGAAATGCAAGGTATCCCCCACTATCTTTTAGATGTTGCTTCTCCGAAAAGAAGGTTCTCTGTCAGGCAATATCAAAAATTGGCTTTTGAGGCCATCAATAAAATTTTGAAAAAGGGAAAAGTTCCTCTTTTGGTTGGCGGTTCCCCTTTTTATATTTACTCAGTAGTTGAGGGCTGGGTTTTCCCTAAATTAAAACCGGATTGGCAATTAAGAAAAAAATTGGAAAAAAAATCAGTAAAAGAGCTTTACCGAATTTTAAAAAAATTAGATCCAAAAAGGGCAAAGACCATTGAAGCAAAAAATAAAAGGCGGCTAATCCGGGCCATTGAAATTTGCAAGCAATTAGGCAGGGTGCCTCCTCTTAAAAAGTCCCCTCAATATGAGTGTCTTTTGATTGGCATTAAAAAATCAGGAGAAGAACTAAAAAAGCTCATTCAAAAACGGCTTTTAAGATGGCTTAAAGAAGGGTTGATAGACGAAGTTAAAGGACTAAGAGGGTCTGGGCTTTCCTGGAAACGATTTGACGAATTTGGTTTAGAATATAAATGGACGGCTCGTTTTTTGCAAAAAAAGGCGTCAAAAAAAGAAATGATTGAAAGAACCCAAAAAGATCTTGAAAAATTTGCCAAAAGACAGATGACGTGGTTTAAAAAAGATACAAGAATAAATTGGATAAAAAACTATAAAGAGGCAGAAAAATTAGTAAGAGAATTTCTGAGGGGCTAAATTAAAAAGTTGCTTCTTTTCTAAGGACTAAGGCTAAGACGGGGTCGGGCTAAGATGGGGTCGGGGGTAGGTCCGACCCTAGTCCGACCCCTAACTGACCCCTAACCAGCCCTATCTTCTAACCAATTCTATCTTCGGTTAAATAAGAATCTTATTTCCTCTGGAGATAGGGCGTGTTTGTAAATTTTGAGTTCATCAATAAGGCCGTTAAAGTTGTAACCGATGAACAGATTATTAAAATTGGTCTCAATCTCTCCTACCAAAGCCCGGCTATTGACCAAGGCACCGTTAAGATAAAGGTTCTGCTTGTCGCCGTCATAAGTAAGGGCAAAATGATGCCAGTTCTCGTTTTGCTCATTTTTAAGAGGAGCGGAAATAGGAATTTCGTTGATAAAGCCGAAAATTTGATCTTCGGTGGCAGAGATCCGATAAGAGCCGTGTTTAGCGATAATAATATTCCCTGGGAGAGGCCTGACAACGGTCTCTCCTTTGACTGAAATTCCTGGCTGAGGAAAAACAGGTTTTTTCTCGGAAATCTTCATCACGCACCACCGAGGATTTTCCATTAAAGAAAAATCGTAACCAGCTAAAATAATATTGCCTTCTGAATCAATTACCATATCTTTTAACTCGTCAAATTCTTCTGATGGATTGTGACGCCATTCCCAAATTTTCCTGCCTTGAGGGTTGAATTTTAATACCTGCCAGGCGAAATCATCATCTAAAGAATCATAACCAGCGATAATGATATTATCTTCTGAATCTATGGCTACGCTCTTTAAGGCATCAAAGCCGGGCGAAGGGTTAAAACTCCAATCCCATAACTTTGTTCCGCGTTCGTTTAATTTGACCATTCGCCACTGAGCATTGCCGTGAAAAAAATCATAGCCAACAATGATAATGTTATCTTCCGAGTCAATAGCAATAGCATTGGGAACATCGGATCCCCTTGAAACATTCAGGGCGTAGCTAAAAAGAAGAGTCCTGTCGGGAGACAATTTTTTTATCTGCCACCTATCATCGCCCAAGGCCTTGTCATAACCAACAATAAAAATATTATTGCGAGAATCCACCTTAACGTCAGAAATTATGTCAGCATGTTTTGAGAAATCAATAGTATAGGACCAAACCTCTTTACCATAAATATCTAATTTCATTAAGCGCCACTGGGGATTGCCGGGCACAGAATCATAACCGGCTAAAAGAACATTGTTTTCTAAATCAACTGCCACGGCTTTAATTTCGTCCGCGCCTGGCGAAAAATTAGAAGTAAAAGTAAAGCCCGGTTTCTTCTCCGCCCGCCATTGAGAATTGCCAGGCAAAAAATCATAACCCACCTTAACGAGACGGTTATCTAAATCAAAAATCGCATCGTTGATTTCATCATCCCCTAAAGAAAAATTTTCTAAGTCATCGCGACGATGTTCGCCCCTAGGGCCTATCGTTTCGTAACGCCATTCCATATTTCTTATGTAAGCATCAGAACCCACGGCAATAATATTGTCATGGATATCTACTGCCAAGGCGTTTATTCTTTTCTCCCGTCTTGGTTGACGTTCTTTGGGATATCTCCACCACTGAATCGGCGGAACCTCCATTGTTTCGTCAAAATTACTTTGGCTAACAGCCTGCGGATTCCCATAATAAAAATACAAGGTCTCCATTAAACCAGCAGATAAATTGGGAACTCTGACCCAAACTCTGGTCTTCTCGGTATTGCAGCCGGACTGAAGCCAATAGAAAAGTTCTGTTGTTTCATCATAATCAGTGATACGTAAGTCCTGACACCCTGGCTGCATTTTGCCCCGGGCAATTAAAGAGGCGGTGTCAAGAACGAGTAAAAGCTGAAAGTCCTCAAAGTCCTCTCGGCTTTCTCTATTATCAATTGTAATTTGCCTGCGATATTGAAACCCAGCCAGCCAAATTGGTTCGGGCGAAGGATTGGCGGAACCTAAAGTCCAAAACCAACCGGCCAAAGTAATTTCTTCGCTAATTCTTAATCCGGGATGATCCTGAACAATAGCAAAGTCATCTTGACCATCAAATTTTAGGGCCCGGCCGATTTTACCTCTCTTATATCTTTCGGGCTCAGCGCCATCCATTGGTCTATCAAAACCCAACCTTCCATGATGAAACCCGGATTTAGCATCAAAAATCTTTTGTCCCCGCCTTTCTTCAAAGGCCCAATAACTTAATAAATTTCTCGCCCAGCCCTCCCGGGGAACAACGGGAATTTCCGGTTTTTCCGGCCTTGCTATTAAAATAATTATCACTACTAAAAAAACAAAAAGGATGGCAAGGAGACAATAAAAATACAATTTATTAGCCAAGAGCTTATCTTTAAGCGAAATGATTTTGTCTTTGAGAGAAGCCATTATTTTATTATACACCAGGGTATCTTAAGAAGCCAGTGTATTGAGTCATCTAAAATGTAAGCGGAATGGTATTGTTTGGGTCATCTAAAAAGACTTTGGACGCCGCATGTCCAACTTTTTAAATTCCAAATCACAAATCCCACTGATAAAATTCGAAATCCGAAATCCGAAATCCGAAACAATATCTAAATTCTAATGTTCAAAATTC
>CAZUDS010000008.1:0-14582 GCA_964619425.1 uncultured Candidatus Saccharibacteria bacterium | reverse complement strand
CCACACCTATTTGTTAATTGAACTATGTCTCCAATATTTGGGGCTCAGGTCTATTATATTTAAACTCATCGTTTCCAGTATTATACGGCGGGTCAATGTAAATGAGTTTTACTTTTCCGGTAAAGCGTTTTTTGAGGGAGTGAAGGGCTAAAAGATTGTTGCCCTTGATAATTAAATTATCTTTTATGTCCCCGTCTTCATCAGTTCTAAATCCGTCTAATTTATGCTCGCCTTTTTTATCAATCCGCTTTACATTGGTAAAAACTTTTGGGTCAAGCAAGCGACTGATTTCATCCGGTGCTAAAATTTCGTTCCAAAAAATCTCATTCCGCTTTTGGTCTTCTTTTGTCATTCCACCCTCCAAAACACAATCCTTATAAGGCCAAGAAAGCACAACTTCTTTTTTCTCTTTTATAAACTCATTATCTTCGGTTAAACCTATTTTATTTTTGAAGGCAGTATAACTATCTGGCAAAAATTGTTTGTTGGAAACAAACTTGATAAATTTATCTTTATCAAAAATTGTGGACTTGCCTACTTCTGTAAAAAATGTCTCTTTCATTTGCTTGTCTGCCAAAAGAAGTTTAATTAAATCCTTATCCAGCTTTAGTGCCAGCTCAATAATTTTATTCTTCAAAAACTCACCTTCACTGACTAAACGTTCGTCTTTTTGGAGTAAATTTTTCAAATTGTTTAATAAGTTCGTCATAATTTAGCAGTTAATTTAATTATTATTTCATTCGACCTTGTTTTTTTTGGCATTTGAGTTTTGTTTATTTCGAATTTCTAAACTTTTTGCCAATAACATTTCGGGCATTCCCAGTATTCTTCGTGTGCGTAGGGCTTAGGGTCCTTTTTAAGAACTTCTATCTCGAATCCGCCAATGCTCTCTTTTCTTGTGCCTGCTTTCAAAGCTTTGTTGAGTTCTTGCTTAGTATGTAAGGGAAACTTGCCAAAGTAATGTCCGCCACGATAATTTCTGTTTTTATACAAAATCACTTTTATTTTTCTGCCGCAACAAGCGCAAGTTTTATTTAATCTTTTAATAATTTCTTTTTTGGTTCGGGTCATAATTTATATCGGTTTGTATGTTATTTACATACAATTGTATGTTATTAGAATACAGCTCTCAGTTTCAAATCAGTTTTTTCTCTTTGAAGCTGAAAATTTTGGTTTTGGTGATGATGATGTGGCCTGAGGCGTTAATTTCCATCGTTTTGCCGGCTCTAATGATTTTTTTATTGTCCTATTTGTCTCTTAAGTTCAGATTGCAAGACCGTTTTGAAATCTTTAATTATTGCTTGTTGGTCTTGAGGTAAAAAAGGAGATAATTCAGTTTGATAATCAATATCCATAGTTTCTACTAAATTCCCTATTTCAGTCAGTCGCTTTTTTTGTTCCAAAGTTAAAAGTCCTTTGCGCATAATATAATAAATATCGTAGAAATCGCGAGTTTTTTTTCGTTCCAAAAGGGCATCAATTTTTTCTTCAATTAAAAACTCTTGGGGTAAACGGTAGACATTATAAGTCGGCGCAAAATCATTTGGGATAGTCTCAATTTCGGGAGTAATTTTGCGCTCATTTCTGGCCGAAACATTGATTGAAACAGTGGCCGGCAGATAATCATAAATTTTAAAAGACGCATCACCATAATAACCTTCTTTTGTTGGTCCCGGCTTTGGACCGAGTTCTACTTTAATTCCTATTCTTTCTATCTCCACTAAAACTTTAGTAAATAAATCTTCAACAAAATTTTTTACTTGATAAAGCGGGGTATTAAAGGCAGAAAAATCTAAGTCCTCCGAAAAACGCGGGCTGCCGTAAATAATCCTCAGGGCAGTTCCGCCTTTAAACATAATATTTTGAGAGCCCTCAATTTTGTATAAATTTGAAAGAAAAAGATGCTGAAAATACTCCCTTATAATATTTGGGAATTCGCTGGTCTGATACTTAATTGCTAATTTTTGAATTGTTTCTTGAGAAATCATTAAAGGGTGGTTTTAATAATACTAATAAGTTTATTATTATTAAATAATTTAGCATATCTAAGCGCTTTGGTTCGGTTGATTTTTTCTTTATTGAAACGACTGATAGGTTTTTTATTGCTAATTATTCGTAAATATGTTAAATCAACAAAAGCTTTTTCTGGCTCAGCAATTAAGAAAGTCAATCCTTTTTGCTTGTCTACAGAATAACCAGTGAATGCTTCTTTTTTAATTTTTCGATAAGTAAATGCTTTTCCTAAAACATTAAAACGACGAGTAGTTTTTGTAGTTACCGAAGTAATTTCGTAGACAGTTTCCGGAATAACCCCATAATACGATAAAGCAAATTCGAGCGATATATAGGATGGTTCGTAAACTTTATTTGCTAAATAGAGATCTGAAACGGCTGTGTCGTATAAAGTATAAATTCCCCGTTTTACCCGTTTAAGTAAGCCCCGTTTAGTATAACGATGGACTAAAAAAGTTGCCGCAATCTTGCTTACTCCAAAAATCCGTCTTATATCCAAGGAGGTAAATATAATGAGATTTTTCTCCTTTAATTTTTTAGAAAAAGATGCCCAGTTCAATAATTTAGCCATATTGCTAATTTATCAAAACATATCTTATTTGTCAAGAATTATATCAGTTTCTTCTTTTGATATTTGAGCTTTGTTTCAAGAATTTTTCTAAATCGTTTTCTTTAATCCTCCACTGGCCGATGCGAGAAGCTTGAAGCCAACTCTTTATTTTACATTGTCAACCAAAAATTCAACGGCATTCTGATAATTTTAGCGTTTACCAATTCTAAATCTGCTTGGCGACCGATAACAATTCCGTAATCATAGCCGCCAATTGTTTTGCCGGTACTTTCTATTTGTTTTGCTCCATCACCTTCCTTTCCAAAGCCAATTTCAACAATAATTTTTTTCTCTTTTCCAACGCGCAAAACAAAATCAGCTCCGCCAGACGAAGAGTCATGCATTATTTCAACACCTCCGTATTTTTTCTCTTTTTTTCGAAAGTCCTTGTGAAAAATCAATGCCAAATAATCCTCCAAAATCTTTCCTTTAACTTCCGGCGGTAAAATACCGTTCAGAATGCTTATTCTTAGAGACGGAGAGATGAACAAAAACTTTATTGGCTTTCTAACCCTCACAAATTTCTGACCATAGCTTTTTATTTCAACTAAAACTCCGCTCTGAACCAAAACGTCTAAAACGGCTCTAACCGGCCGGTAATCCAGTTTTAATGTATTGCATAACTTATCAATATCTGTGCTGTCAGAACTGGCAATTAAATAGAGCAAATCTTTTATCTTAGAAATTGTTTCCGAGCTAAACTTCTTCATTTCAAGCAAATCTTTAGTTATCAACTTATCAATTACTCCGGAAACTAACTCAAAAACAATTGACTTTTTATTCTTTAATCTCAAAACAAATGGAAAGCCGCCAAAATATAGATAATCCTCTTCCGCATCAGGCGGCATTTTACTGAAATATCTTGAAATCTCATTTTGCCTATTTTTGTAAAATTCAAATAATTCTTTGGCGTTGTTGCTCGTCAAAATTGCTTCCATAAGATTGTCTGACAGACCTTTTTGAGGATAAATGTCATTTTTTAATATCATATATTCAGTAAATTTCAGAGGGTACAATTCTTCTGAAAGAGATCTTCTTGATAAATCCGGATTTAATTTTATCCTCAACGCCGAAGAGCCGGTAGCAACAACTAAAATGTTTTTATGATTCTTTGTCGCGTCAAAAATGTTCTTCAAAAACAATCCCCATTTTTCGTCATAATGAACCTCGTCTAAAAGGATTAACAATTTTTTATCCAAGTCAACAAACCTAATATTATTTATTTCCTGATAGTAGTTGAAAAACTCTGTCAGGTCTATGCTTTCTGCGGCCAAGCGGCTGACATCCAAATAAATCTTTTCGTAATTTTGCGAAAAAATATTTCCATAATTTGTTTTTCTATAAGAGGGGATAAATTTGGACGCATAGTAAAGTTGCGCCAAAACCGTAGTTTTCCCAACACCTCTTATGCCCGAAAGAAGATTTATTTTTTCTATTTCTTCTAATCTACCTCCGGCGAATTTTTCTAAAAGAGTCAAATAATAGGAAAAAATATACCTGGTAGGATTAGGTTTTCCTTGTTCGTCGTAGATATAACCGGAAAATAGCTTGTCTATTTCCGATGTCCAGAGCCGATAAAAACTCTCTATTTTCTCTTTATTTGCCATATATTTCAATTGTATTCCAATCCAATCAAAATGTCAAGTTCAATTGTATTCCAATCCAATCAAAAAAGTTCAATCTGAATTGCCATAAAATTCTTTACTGTATATTATTAATTTTTTATAGTTTTGGGGGTTGGGAGTCGATTGTTTTGATTTCTGGAACTTTTGGCATTTTTTTCTCTTTTGAAATCAACTCTTTGGAAATTAAAAGGGGTACGACAGCACTAATTAAAAGTAAAATTGCCACCCCCGAAAAAAGAATCTTAAAACCAAAATAATGGGCAACCGTTCCCCCTAGGGCCCCGGCTACTCCTGCTCCTACCCCAACTAAAGCCGCTCTAGTACTCCAGCTTAAGGCCTCTTTTCCTCTATCAATATGACGAGTAAAAATGGCAGCATAGCCAGGAATGCTCATACCTATGCCAATGGCATAAATTCCCTTTAACAAATAAATGTGCCAAGGTAGAGAGGCAAAAATATAACCAAAAATCGCCACTGCTCCTAAGGTAGTGCCAATGACTATAAAATAAAGGTCGTCTTTCTCGCCATGATTTCTATCTAAATATCTACCAAAAGGAATTAAGACCAAAGATAAGGTAATCCAATAAATGGCAGCGGCAAAGCCAGCCACCCTGACATTGCCTTCTTGAATGTACTCGGTTATAAAAATCGCAAAAATGGGCATAACAAAACCAAGCCCGGTGAGCAAGGCAACATCAGTCAAAATTAGAATCTTTATGACTTTGTTAAAAGGAAAGGTCTTATTAAAAAAAATTAAAAACTTATAAGACATTGTTTTATTATAGCGCCTAACCATTCTTTTTGGAAGAGCAGTGCATTTAGGGGAATAAAATCAAAAAAGCCTGAAATTTCTATTTCCCGTTGACATTACTGCGACAGGCCCTTGACAGGGTATTGTAAATAAAGTATAAAGTAGTAATCTCCCTTGAAAAAGGGTTAAAAGATGGATGATTTACCGAAAAAATGCCCCTTTCTGCGTGCCAGAAAGGGGATTACTATTCCAGCAAGAAAATTGTTTGATCGAATTTGTTCAGGCCGGTTATTCTCAAAACAACGAATTTTTATTCTTGGCTATATTTTGGTTGGGATAACTATTTTATCGCCCCTGATCAGCGAAAAACTAATTCCAGGTAGCCAGAGATTTATGCCTGAAGAAATAATGTTTCTTGATTACAAAGCAATGACCGACCTGCTTATGTCGGCTGAGCCCGGGGCTTTACAGGCGGGGAGCGAAGCAAATGATTCACCAAGGCCTAAGCCGGTTTTAGCAGCGATTATTGAAACAAACGAAAAAGAGAAAGAGCCGCTTATCATAATTCAAGAAAACACTTTATTCTCAGCAAATCAACACTTTTTATTGCCAGAACCAGAAGAACCAAAAATAGCAGAAAAATGGCAAGCAATTTTAACCGCTTATACCTCAAGACCGGAAGAGACCGATGACACTCCTTTTATTACTGCTTCTGGAACCAGAACAAGAAAAGGGATTGTCGCTAATAACTTTTTACCCTTTGGAACAAGAATAAAAATACCAGAAATTTACGGGGATAAAATTTTTGTCGTTGAAGATAGGATGCACTGGAGAAAAAGTAATAATCATGTTGATATTTGGTTCTCTTGTCTTGCCAAAGCTAGAAAATTTGGAATAAAAGAAGGGTATATCAAGATCTTGAAGGATTAACTTTCTAGAGAACATCAAAAAAAGCGGGGCCTGACCCCGCTTTTAATGTGACAAAGACAAATGCGACAAATGCGACAAATGCGACAATATGACAAATGTGACAATATGACAAATGTGACAGAGCAAAAATAAATAGGAAGTGACGAAAATTTAACATTCAAAGATATTCGACAGATGTTCGAAGCCGGGATCTGAACATAAGGTCTGAGCATCAAAAAAGCGGGGTCTGTCCTCGCTTTTGAGTTATCAGAAAGCCACGGGAATTGGTTCTGCTCCGCGCTCTTAAACTCCTCCGAGCCCAAAATAAACAACCACTAAAGCGAGCAATCCTACTGCTAATGTATAAATAACAAGTGGGACGAAATTGCGTCGGATAATTATACCCTCAACGCCTACTAGTCCAACAACAGCGCAAACAGCTACTATATTATGAATAGCAATCATATTGCCAACAGCGCCGCCGATATTTTGCAAAGCCAAAACAATAACTGTGGATATGCCAAGATACATAGCCACTTCATACTGAAACGAGGCAAATAGAATATTAGAAACCGTATTGGAACCAGACACAAAAGAACCGAGCGCGCCTATAAAAGGTGAAGCGATTAGCCAAATACCACCCATAACCTGAGCGGCGGCAGAAGCCATAGTCATTATCATTCCTTCAAGGCCTTTAAGATTAACTCCGGATTGGGCCATTACTTGCACCATTGCGATAACAAAAAACAAAGCAATAGCAGCTCCACTCAATTGTCTGAAAGTAGCCGCCCAGGCCTGTTTAACTCTCTTGAACGACATTTGAAAGATAAAAGCCGCAATAACCGCTACTAAAACAAAAGGAATAATGCCCGGCAGATAAAGATAAGGCAAGCTATAATTAATGCCAGTTCCCAAGATATCGGCCCACCTAATTACTTGGGCAAGCAGGATATTTTTCAAACCCAAGCCAGGAATACGGGTAATTATTAAAATCAAAATAATTAAGAAATAGGGGGTCCAAGCTAACCATAGAGGTATGGTGCTTTTTTCCTTTTCGTCCTTTTGGGTGTTTTCAATTGTTTTTGATTCTAATTCCTTCCATCCGTTTTCCCATTGCTCCTTGGGAGGAAAATCCCAGGGCTCTTTAGGCGTTAGAAAATTATTTTTTGCCGCCAATAACACAATAGGTAAACCAACCAAAGCTCCAACTAATGAGGGAAATTCGGGGCCTAAGAATAAGGCAGTAAGTAAATAAGGGATGGTAAAGGCAAGGCCAGAAAAAATAGCAAAAGGGGCGGCTTGTAAGCCATATTTTAATCCCCTTTTTTCGCGGGGACCAAAAAAGGTTGTCAATAGGCAGAGAGCCATTAAAGGAACAAAAGATCCGACAATAAAATGAAGGATGGCGCTCCAGATTCCAATTTCTTGTAAAAAGGGCAGCCAGGCCTGCTCTCCTAATTGTAAAACAACAGTGTCTTTGAGGGCCGCGCTAAGACCACCAATAATTGGAGTACCGACCGCGCCAAAACTAACAGCGGTAGAATTAAACACCAGGGTTATCGTCGCCGCGGCTAAGGCTGGAAAACCCAGTCCAACCAATAAAGGAGCGGCTAAAGCCGCTGGAGCGCCAAAGCCGGCCGCTCCCTCAATAAGAGAGCCGAAGAACCAGCCAATAATAATGGCTTGAATACGTCGGTCCTTGGAAATTCCGTAAAAACCGCGGCTAATAACAGCCATTGCCCCGTCTTTTTTCAGAGTGTTTAGAAGCAAAATAGCGCCGAAAACAATAATCAGAATGTTAAAAGCAGATAAAAATCCAAAAATAGTAGAAGCCAAAATGTGTCTAATTTCTACGCCCCAAATAAAATAAGCAATGATCGCCGCCATAAACCAAGCGCCAGGCATTACCTTTTTCGCTGGCAAAGAAAAAACAACCATCATCACAATGGCAGTTAATATCGGCAAAAAAGCGATTAGAGCCATAACATAAAGCATATCAACAAATAGATTAGGGCAAAAAACCAGAGTTAAATCCACTGGTCTTCCAGTTTTTTAAAAAGCGGGTGAAGGGAATCGAACCCTCTTCTCAACCTTGGCAAGGTTGTATAATAACCGTTATACGACACCCGCGTTGGTGCCGCGGGCCAGACTTGCACTGGCTACCTCAGCTTTTTCAGAGCTGCGCTCTACTCCATGAGCTACCGCGGCATAGTGACAGTCACTTTTTTAGGGATCTGAAAACTCGCGTCAGTAAAGACATTTTGAGCAAGGAAATCAATTTTGGCATGATTTTCTCAGAAATGAACTTACACGCATAGTTCCATTAATTTAGTGGGATTCTGATTTTTGCTCGTCTCAATTTTAACCATAGCATTATTTGCAACACCAGAAAGATGGACTAATTTTTCTTGCAAAAGCCCTTTCTTTTCTCGCAATTTTCTCAAATTTGTGGGAATGCTTGATATATGGTAGAATCATACTATCAGCACCTCTCTCTTAATACCATAATACAAGAAAGTTTGAAAAATTACAATCCAACGGCGGTGCAAAAATTTTCCTGGCTTTTTTCGGGCGACAGTCACCTTTTTTAATAGACGTCATCTATAGTAGGTAGTCCTACAACTTACAAAACCAATGTTCGAAGCCGGGTTCTGAACACAAATCACAAAACCAATGTTCGAAGCCGGGTTCTGAACACAAATCAACTGGTGGACTTACGAAGTCCACCAGCGCGAAGCCCACCAGTGTTAGTCCACCGGTTGAAAAAAACCTGACATTTCTATATTGCGTTGACATCCGTTAGACAACGCTTGACATAAAAACCTGTTTTGTTATTATTAAATAAAAGAAGATGATTGAAAATTTTTGTCCGCTAGAAACGGACAATTTTCGTTCAGATATAAATTTTCCTTCAATTACAAAATACAATAATCAGCGATAACCAGTTTTACCCCGTTAGATACGAAGTTATCTAACGGGGCGAGTCAGCGTAAACCCCGTTAGAGATTTGTTCTCTCTGTGCTCCTTCTCTGCCCCTGTAATCTCTAACGGGGTAAATCAGCGGATAATCCTAAATCAGCGTAAATCCGTGTATAGGCGCGAACGAAGTGAACGCCTATATGCAATATCCAATATCATTCAATTCAAAACAATATGGACTTAAGAAATATTACTCCATCAATCAATCAAATTGCAGAGGAAAAAGGTATTCCCAGGGACAAGGTTATTAAAGCGCTGGAGCAGGCCTTGGCTGCTGCCTATAAAAAGGAGTATGGCAAAAAGAGCCAACGAATTGAAGCAAAAATTGATCTCCAAACAGGAACAACAGAATTCTGGCAGGTAAAAGAGGTGGTTACAAGTTCAATGATTTATTCAGAAGCAGAGCTTGAAAAACTAAAAGAACAAACAGAAAAGGCAGGGCAAGGGGTAAAAGAATTAGAGAAAAAAACAAAAATTCGCTTTTGCCCAGAAAGACATATCATGCTTGATGAGGCTCGCAAGCAAAAGCCAAAGATAAAAGCAGACGAGATTCTAAAAATTCCCCTGAAAACAGAGCAGGATTTCGGCCGCATTGCTACTCAAACCGCCAAACAAGTAATCTTGCAAAAACTCAGAGAATTAGAAAGAGAGATTTTGCTTTCAGAATATCAGTCAAAAGAGGGAAAAATAGTTTCAGGCATTATTCAAAGAGTAGCAAAAGATAGTGTTTATGTAGACATTGGTAAAATGGAGGGCATTCTATTAAAGACCGAACAAGTGCCAGGCGAACTTTATCGGCCCAATCAACGTTTAAAGTTCTACCTATTAAAAGTAGAACAAGATCCTAGGGGTCCCAAAATTTTGCTTTCTCGCAATTATCCCAAATTGGTTTCCCAACTTTTTGAATTAGAAGTACCGGAGATTTCTTCTGGGCAATTAGAAATAAAATCCATTGCCCGAGACCCCGGCTCCCGTTCTAAAATCGCTGTCTTTAGTAAGGAACAAGACCTTGATCCAGTGGGCTCAACTATCGGACAAAAAGGAAGCAGGGTGGGCGCTGTTATTAATGAGTTAGGAGGCGAAAAAGTAGATATTATTGAATATTCAGAAAAACCAGAGCTCTATATTAAAAATGCTCTTCTGCCTGCTAAGGCCTTAGAGGTAAAAATTTTATCCAAGAACAGGGCCTTGGCCTTAGTTCTTCCAGAGCAATTGTCTTTAGCTATTGGTCGTAATGGTCAGAATGTAAGATTAGCGGCTGAGTTAACCGGCTGGAAAATTGATATCCAGCCCATAGAAAAATCGCCTTCTAAAGAAGACATATCTAAGCCCGAAAAGGAAGAGGTAAAAGAAAATAATTAAATAAACAAGTTCAATAAATTTGTCTCGTTCGCACGCAGGGTCTGTGTTTGCGGACAGGGGCTCAAAAACTATGTTTTTAGCTTGGTTTTCTTTAATTACTGCTCTTTTAAGCATTGTTTTTACTTTATTTTTAGCAAAAAAAATTCAAAAAATGCCGGCTGGCTCAAAAAAGATTAAAGAGGTGTCTGGGGCTATCAGGACAGGAGCTAAGGCCTTTCTTAAAAGAGAATTAAGGGCAATGATTTTAATTTTTTTCTTTGTTGCTTTGGCTTTAGGCATTCTGACGAGAGGGGTGACAGCGCCCTTAATCTTTCTTTTCGGCGCCTTTACTTCCAGTTTAGTTGGATATGCCGGTATGATGGCTTCTACGTTAGCTAACGGTCGAACTGCAAATCGGGCTCGTCATAATTTTCCTGAAAGTTTTAAGATAGCGATATCGGGGGGTCAGGTAATGGGGTTTTTGGTTGTCGGCTTTGGACTCTTAGGAATAATAATTATCTGGTTGATTTTTCGAGACCTTTCGCTTTTGATTAACTATGCTTTTGGCGCTTCTTTGGTCGCTCTTTTCATGCGAGTGGGAGGCGGTATTTTTACCAAATCAGCTGATGTTGGCGCTGACTTAGTCGGCAAGATAGAGGCGGGTATTCCTGAGGATGACCCTCGTAACCCAGCGGTCATTGCTGATAATGTTGGCGATAATGTCGGCGATATCGCCGGTATGGGCTCTGACCTCTTTGAGTCCTACGTTTCAACTATTATTGCCGCAATGGTTATTGGCATGGTTGTCCATGGCACATTAGGACTAATTGTTCCCCTTGTTTTAGCGGCTATTGGTATTTTAAGTTCGCTTTTAGGAAGCTTTTTAATGAAAATTCCAAAAAACTTAGAAGCAAAGAAATTTAACGAGCAAACCGGGGCAATAATAAGGGGAATGAACAGGGGCATCTTAGGCGCCAATCTTCTAATGATTTTTGGTTCTTTTCTTATCTTTTATTTCTTTGAGATAAAGCTTTTTCTTCCATTTTTCTTTGGCCTTATAACTGGTTTTCTAATTGGCAAAACAACTGAATACTATACGACAGAAAAGAGAAAACCGACCTTAGAAATTGCTCAAGCGGCTAAAATAGGTCCTTCGGGTGTCGTCATAGAAGGACTAATCGTTGGAATGAAAAGCACGGTTTTGCCTGTTTTGGCAGTAGGAATAACCATTGTTTTGTCTTATTATTTCGGAGGGCTATACGGTGTTGCTTTGGCCTCGGTGGGAATTTTAGGAGTGTTGGGCATTAATCTTTCTGCTGATTGCTACGGTCCAATAGTTGATAATGCCGCCGGCATAGCTGAAATGGCGCATTTAGAGCCCCGGGTCCGCCAAAGAACAGAGGCCTTAGATGCGGTGGGAAATACGACAGCCGCTATTGGCAAGGGTTTTGCTATTAGTTCTGCTGCCTTGGCCGCCTTGGCTTGGTTAATAACCTTTTCCCAAAAAGCAGAAATTTCTATTATTAATCTTTTAGAACCCTCTATTTTAGCCGGCCTTTTGATTGGCGCTATGCTTCCTTTTCTTTTTTCTGCCTTAGCAATGAAGGGGGTAAGCCAGGGGGCCTGGGTAGTAGTTGAGGAAGTTAGAAGACAGTTTCGAGAGAAAAAGGGAATTATGGCTGGAACTGAAAAACCTGATTATGGCGCAGTCGTTGACTTAGCCACCAAAAAATCATTGAAGGTAATGCTTTATCCAGGAATTCTGGCGATAATAGCCCCGGTTTTATTGGGTCTGTTAATAGGAAAGACAGCTGTCGCCGGCTTGATAATAGGCGCTCTGAGTTCTGGCTTTCTTCTTGCTTTGTTTATGGCAAATTCTGGCGCTGCCTGGGATAATGCTAAGAAATATATTGAAGCAGGCAATTTGGGAGGCAAGGGCTCTTTTGCCCACAAAGCCGCTGTTATTGGCGACACCTTGGGCGATCCCTTTAAGGACACAGCCGGCCCTTCCCTTAATATCCTTATTAAATTAATCAGCATTGTTTCGTTACTCGCCCTACCCTTGTTTTTGTAAAGAATGTTGAGTCGTGTCGGTCAAGCTAGTCAAACTAAGCAAGCTAGGGTCGGACTAGGGTCGGACCTACCCCCGACCCCCAAAACGACCCCCAAAAGAAATGAAAATTTTGACTAAAGAACTGTCAAAATCAAAAAAAGAATTCTTAATTGAGTTTTCTTCTCAGGAATTTGATGGTTTTTTGAAGGGTACTCTTAGAGACCTGAGTAAGGACTTGGAAATCAAGGGCTTTCGTAAGGGCAAGGCGCCAGAAGAAATGGTCTATAGATGTTTAGGAGAGAAGAAAATTTTGGAAGCAGCCATAGAAAAAGCGGTCAAAGAAGGCCTCCAAGAAGCAATAATCAAAAATAAAATAACGCCTATTGCTCCCCCAGAAATTGAGGTTATAAAAGAACCCGAGATAAAAACTTTGTCTTTAGAAGCAACCGAAAAGGATAATCGGTCTTCTGGTTCATTGGTTTTTCAAGTAAAGATTCAGGTTTTACCGATTATTGACCTGCCTGACTATGAAAAAATTGCCTCTAAGGCGAAGAGGAGGAAGATTGTTCTGGAAAACAAAGAAATTGAAGAGGCCTTGGGCTGGCTCCAGAAATCCCGGGCCAAGATAAGTCAGGTTCTTAGGCCCTGCCAAAAAGGGGACTTTATAGAAATAGAATTTTCCTCTGAGCAGGCCGCCGGAGGCCAAACCCAAAAAGATGCTTTTATTTTGGGTCAGGGCCAACTCATTCCTGATTTTGAAAACAATCTTGAAGGTATGGCTCCTGGCGAAGAAAAAGAATTTTATTTAAATTTTCCTCAGACCCATTTTCAAAGAGATCTGTCTGGAAAAAAAATAAAATTTAGGGTAAAAATGAGGTCTGTCCAAAAAGTTGAATTCCCGGAAATCAATGAACAATTCGCTAAAGCGTTTGGTCAATTTGAGAACCTTGATTCGCTAAAAGAAGGCCTTAAAAAGGGATTAGAAAAAGAAAAAGAGATCGCTGAAAGTCAAAGGTTGCGTCAGGAAATTTTGGAAGAAATCGTTAAACAAACAAACTTTGAAACGCCTGATATTGTGGTAGAAAGACAAAAAGAACGAATGTTCCAGGGCTTTAGAGAAGAAATAGAAATAAAACTAAACCTTTCTTTTGCTGATTATCTTAGCCGAATTAAAAAATCGGAAAAAGACCTGCGAGAATCCTTTACGGAACCAGCCCAAAAAAGAGTAAAGAACTTTCTTATTTTAAGAGAAATTGCTAAAGCTGAAAGAATCAAGACAACAGATGAAGAGGTTGAAAAAAGGGCTCAAGAATTCTTAAAACACTATTCGGTCCCAGAAAAAGAAGAAAAAGAAATCAATCTTTCTAAGGACCCGGGGGTTCAAAAAAAAGACCAGAAAGAACAAATAAGTTCCAGCGGACTTGACTCAGAAGAAATAAAAGAGTATGCTAAAGAAGTAATCATCAATGAAAAAACCCTTGCAAAACTTGAGGGCTTTGCCCAAAATGCCGAATGACTGCGCGCCTTTCGGCATTTGGGCTTAATATTATGTCCATAACACCAGTGGTTATCGAAAAGTCCCCTTACGGAGAAAGAGCTTATGATATTTATTCCCGGCTCTTAAAAGACAGAATTATTTTTCTTTCCGGTCCTATTTTAGACCCAGTAGCAAATGTTGTTATTGCTCAGCTTCTATTTCTGTCTTCCCGTGATCCGGAAAAAGATATTCAGCTCTATATTAACAGTCCTGGCGGTTCGGTAACAGCCGGCCTAGCAATCTACGATACCATGCAATATATTAAGCCAGATGTTTCAACCGTCTGTATTGGTTTAGCCGGCTCTATGGCCGCTACTTTATTAGCGGCTGGTCAAAAAGGCAAAAGATTTGCCCTGCCTAATTCCCAAATTCTGCTCCATCAAGTGGCTGGCGGAGTGACAGGAGAAGCCATAGAAATTGAAATTACCGCCAAGCAAATTATTAAAATCAGGGAAAAACTTAATCAAATTTTAAGCAAGCACACTGGCCAATCTCTTAATAGAGTGAAAAAGGATACTGATAGAGATTTTTATCTGTCAGCCGAAGAAGCCAAAGAGTATGGAATAATTGATGAAGTAATTAAGTCAAAAAAATAAGCAAGAACCTTTTGCCGCTCGCTCCCAGAATCTTGTTAGTATTTACAATAAAACCCGACCTCATCAACGAGGTCGGGTCTTATTATATTCAAAGTAAATGTTCGAAGCCGGGTTCTGAACATCAATAAAGGTCTACGAATTACGAATAAATACAAATATACAAATATT
>CAZUDS010000007.1:0-15946 GCA_964619425.1 uncultured Candidatus Saccharibacteria bacterium | reverse complement strand
TTCCAATTTTCAAAATTCCAAACGTGTTTCGGTCATTGGATATTGGATATTGGAATTTATTTGGAATTTGGTGCTTGGTGCTTGGTGCTTGTTTGTTATTTGGTGCTTGGTGCTTGGAATTTAAAGAAATAAAAAGTGTAAACAACGCTCGGATTTCTTACAAATAATTATTAATTAAGTCCCTGGTTTCAATCACTCCTAATTTTTGAAACAAAATCGAAAATTTTTCTTCCAGGGCCTCAACTATCTTGTCCTTTACCTCCTCGGGCATTCCCCAGATTTCTTTCTTAAATGGGCCCAAGGCCTTTTTCCGGGTCTCATATAAAAACTGTTCTTCGGTCTGGCCGGGCTTCCTTTCCTTTATCATTTCTTTTTTTAACCAGCGATGTATCTTTTTTCTTAAGACATCTGGCATAAAATCATAAACTATGTTTTGAAAAGCGGTCGCTAAATGAATCTCAACCGCTCCGGCTTTGGAAAATTCATCAAAATATTCTTCCGGTAAAGTGGAAGCGCCATGCTGGACCGCGCCAGCCATCTCATATTTTCTTGCCCCCTCTGAAAGTTTTTTTAAGGCCTCAAAATCAAGCTTAACTTTTATCAACTCTCCCCCAGGACCGACCACTCCTCCGTGTTTTGTTCCGGTCTGAACAGCAACTTTAATCAACCCCTGTCTCACTTCCAATTCTGCTAATTCCTTATTATATCCCTCCATAAAGGCCTCTAAGTCCTCTAAGGTACTATTTTTACCTCCAATTTCACCAATTTCCCCTCCCACTGAAATCGTAACATTTTCTGGCTGGAGCGATCTAATATAAGCCGTTAATTCCGCTGTTAATTGACAATTAAATTTTTGTTGTTCCAAAAGCCCTCCTTCTTCTAATTCTAACCTAACTAAGGTTGAACTGTCAATATCTAAGTTATAGACCCCGGCGGCTATTGAGTCCTTAATTAATTTTTTCAGAGCGTTAATTTCTTCTTCTTTTTTGTCGGGATTGAAAAATTTCTCGGCTTTAACTTGAAAATGGTCTCCCTGAAAGAACAAAGGACCCCTAAATCCTTCTAAAATTCCGGCGGCCAAAATCACCGGCACATACTCTGCCATTTCCTGATTAGTATAGCCCATTTCCGAGCGGGCTAATTCAAAAATAAAGGCGCCGGTTCTCGTTCTTAAAACCTGCCTAAAAATAGCCCTGGCGCTTTCAAAGGTCAGGGTCCGAATATTAATGGCGGGCACAGTAAATCCCTTCCATTCTTCCCGGACCCTAGCTTCATAAAATTTCTGAGTAGATTGTAAAATTATCCTTTTTTCTCTGGCAATTTTTCTAATGGTCTCAGCGGCCTTCTCGTCTTTCTCAAATACTATTTGATAGACCAATTTTTGAATATCTGTTTCCATGCTTAGAGAGTACATATGCGCTCACTTCGTTCGCGCATATACGCGGATTTACGCTGATTTGGAATTATCCACTGATTTACACTGATAAATAAGGTATTCCTTTTTAATCAGCGTCTATCAGCGTTAAAAAGTTAATCAGCGTTATATCAGCGTATCGGAATTTTCAAGTTCCGATATAAAAAAATATCTTCGCAGTTTCATAAACTTCTTTATTGACCGGCCTTTCCCCTTTAATCTCGGAAAAAGGAACAGCCAGGACTTTATCACCCCTTAAGACCACTGCTTTTCCAAACTCCTTTTTTCCCACCAACTCTACTGCCCTCACTCCAAATCTAAGAGCCAAAATTCGGTCAAAGGCGCAAGGACTTCCGCCTCTTAAAATATGTCCTAAATTAGCCGCCCTGGTGTCTATTTCTGTTTTTTCCCGAATTATCTTTGCCACTTCCTCCCCTATTCCACCCAATAAAGGATGACCAAAAGAATCAAATCTTCCGGTTTTAGAAATGGTTTTTCCTTTTAATTTAGCTCCTTCTGAAATAACAACCACGCCAAATTTTTTGCCATTTTTAGCTTTCTTTTGAATCGCTCCACAAATTTTATCCATATCTATCACTACTTCCGGGATTAAAATAAAATCGGCTCCGCCAGCCAAACCAGCATAACTGGCAATCCAGCCAAAATCCCTGCCCATAACTTCCAAAATCATAATCCGCTGATGGGATCTGGCCGTAGTCCGAAGTTTCTCAATGGCCTCGCTGGCAATTTGAACTGCCGTCCAAAAACCAATACAAAAATCAGTTCCTTGAAGGTCGTTATCAATGGTCTTGGGAACAGCCACCATTGGTAATTCTGGCAATTTTTGAGCCACTCCTAAGGTATCATCTCCGCCGATTGGAATTAAAGCGCTCAATTTCAGTTTCTTAAAATTTTGCATCACTTTCTTCAATCCGTCTTTTTCTTTCAAGGGATTAGTTCTGGAACTTTCCAAAATCGTTCCTCCCTGGGCTAAAATTTCGCTTACTTTTGTCTCATCTAATGACTCAGCCCTTCCTTCCAACATCCCTTTCCATCCCTCTTTTATTCCAACTATGCTTAACCCTAATTGCTCCCCCCTAATGACAATTGCCCGGATTGCCGCATTTAACCCCGGGCAATCCCCGCCCCCGGTTAAGACCCCAACTTTTTTTATTTTTGTTTCTGCCATAATATTTGCACATAGGCGCTCACTTCGTTCGCGCCTATACGCGGATTTACGCTGATTTAGAATTATCCGCTGATTTACGCCGGTTAGAGAATTGTTTTGTTTGTTTGCTTGTTATGATAACGCTTTTGGATAAATAAGGTCTGTTATTTTAACCTATCCTGCTGTCCTCTAACGGGGTTTACCCCGTTAGAGATTACAAAGGTAAGGAAAAAAGACAAAGAGAGCAAATCTCTAACGGGGTTTACGCTGATAAGTAAGGGATTCCTTTTTAATCAGCGTCTATCAGCGTTAAAAAGTTAATCAGCGTTATATCAGCGTATCGGAATTTTCAAATTCCGATATAATAAGATAGTCCGCGGAAGTGACCTCCTGTTTTCCAATTATGATTTAGGTTTCCTTCTCTTTTTAAGATATAAATAGATTAGAAAAAGGGACAGGATCAATACTGCTGAAATAAGAATCAATATAAATATTTTCAAATTTTCTTGCTGTTCTTTGGGCTCATGATATTCTTCTATTGTTTCTGGTTGTATTTCTCCCTGTACTGGCGGTTCTTCATCTGCAATAGCAATATCATTAGAGACCGAAAGAAAGATTCCACCTTGCGTTGGGCAAGTAAAATTACTGAAACAAAACTGCCTGGATTTCCAAACCGCGTCTCTGGCTTCATTAATGGATTCTAACGATCGGGAGTCCAATATTTCAAAACCATCTATTAAGAATATTTCATCTAAACCATAGCCCATTTCGAAACAATGGCCTTCGGTATGCGCTAAAAACAATATTGAATTGGTGTCAGGAATCAGGAATCCATCAAAATTTATCTCAAAATTTTCTTGTCTGCGCTCGTATATCATCTCACAACCGTTAAGCTCAAATCCGCCAATCTCTTTTCTTGAACCTTGCCCCATAATAACTTGGAATGTTACAGGTCTCCAAAGCTGCCAATCATCTCTAATTTCTTCTCGTCTTTCTACAAAAGCTTCTATTTTTATATCATTTTTTAATAGGTCTATTCTGGGAAGTTCAATTAAGTTGTTCCAAATTCTCTCTTTCTGTGCCTCATAATCTTTCCGCATTGCATCCTCTTCGTCCATAGTAAAAACATGACTTAAAATAGTTTCTCTTTTTTGGGTAACGGGATCGTATCGCACTACCCCTTGTATACTCCTTCCGCCGCTGTTGTCATGAAAAATATAATAAACCATTCCGTCTTTTTCGCTGTATCTAAAATCACTGAAAAGCGTTGACCCGCCAGTTGTGGCCAAGACGACATCGGAAAACAATGGGTAAAAAATAATATGTAGAAAAATTAATATTATTGTGACAGTTTTTTTGTTCATTTTGTTCACCCCGTTAGATATTCTTATTTTCATGGTAAATTGTTCCCCCGTTAGTTCCAGAATATCTAACGGGGTTTATATGGATTAGTTAATTGTTTATTAGAGTAATGTTATTAATTTTCCATTGATTATTAACAAGCAACAATTCTACTTTTAAATTATGGCCTCCTTCTCTGCCAAATGAATATTTTAAGGTTGCGATTAACAAAGCTGTATCGCCAGTAATTGTTGCTTTCCCCAAACTTATTCCTTCTGGTATATCTTGAGCAAAAATTACTGGATCCACTGCCCAAACTGGCAGAGCACGCACTCGCGCAATCTTTTGTTTATATTCTTCGGTAACAAAAGCACTTTCCGATACAGGTACATGTCTAATAATTTCACCCATAACCAAATACTCGTGGAAAAATCTAATAACCACTTCTTCTGGCGTTTTTACTACTGGTGTTTCAGTAGCTGGCACAAGCGCTGGTGTTTCAACTTTTTTTGGCCAAACCAGCCACGCCAAAACCCCGCCAGCCAAGACCACTATCAGGGCAATAAGAGGAATAACAATTTTTTTGTTCATATGTAATGTATGGCTACTTAAAAAGCTTTAGCCGGAATAAGATTTCTCATTAAGATTTCATTTACTCTTTTTCTGCCTATTTTTTCACTCGCTCCGATTATCTCCAGATACAATGGATTATTTTTTTTATCCAAGTCCAAATTTATCTCCGGAGCAATTTCCACAGTTTTTACCGCCTTGCCTTCTCTAAAGGTAATATTTAAAGCATCGGCTTTTGGATCGTAAGTAATTTCCATAATTTTTTGCTTATGCGCACTTTATTTTATTCTTTTCTGCCAATGTTGAGTAATGACTACTATACTTCCTTTCTCTACTCTGTATATCACTTTTAGGTAAAGCTCGTCAAATTTTTTATAGGCAATCATTCTATTGCCATGGCTTGGAATTTTATAATCCGGGAGTTTTAATGTTTCTTTAACTGCTTGCTGAGAAATTCCTCTCTGTTGTAATTTTAATAAAGCATGACGAGTAAAGATTATCATAAAGTTTAAAAACTCACGGATTTTTTAACACAGGTCTGACCTGTGTTACTGACCTGTGTTAAAAGATTTTTTTACTCCACCTCCTCCACTATCCACCAAAGTTCGTTGTTAATTTTAGCGCCAAAATAAAGATATTTGCTTTCAGAATCAAAAGAGAAAGGTTCGTAAATTTTATCGTATTTTTGATGGCTCTCTTTTCCATCTACAATGAGATAATTTTTTCCTTCTTTTTGTGCTGCAAAAACAAAGCGCTGGCTATTGGGCTAAAGGTATATTGATTATGAACTTCTTATCTTATGTTTGCCTCCACTTGTCTAGCAAGATTTATTGTCTCTTCTCGGGTAAGTGCTCCCATAGAATCCACTGCTACAAGACGATTAATGTCTCCGTCTGAAAAGAAAATTATGTATATCCCCCACTCCTCTGCGATAACCGCTTTTTCACCAACATTATCTAATTCTCTCATCATCGCATACATCCTTGGTTCCTCTAACTTTATTCTATTTATCGCTGTTTCAAAATCAAGATCTGTGACGCCTATTATCGCTATTTTCCCCTTTGTCTCTGAAGAAATGATACAAGTCCCTGTAGGTCCAAATATACGATCATCTTGCTCTTCTCCTATGAATATAAACTCACCTTGATAACCAGTAATTTCTCTCAATTGAGCCTTGGTTATAACATCGCGGCAAAACTCAGCCCCTATCGTCATATCTGGAACAAACAGTTCTTGTTGCTCTACTGGAACAAGTGGTTCTTGCTGTTCTACCGGAATAGGTGGTTCTTGTTGATTTGGCTCTCGTTGCCTTATAAACACAAAAACTGCAATTACAACAATTACAGCAACCGTTATCATTCCTCCAATTATTAATTTATTTTTTCCCATATAAAGGAAATTATTTGCTTGTTAAAGTTAATTGTTGTTTGACTTTTCGGTCGAAGTTGATAAGCAATAAAATCGTGGTTTATTTTTTTAATTACAGCTTAATTTTTGCCAAATTCAAAATTGTCTTAATTACTGTATCAGGATTTAAAGAAATACTTTCAATGCCTTCTTTAACCAAAAATTCAGCGAATTCTGGAAAATCCGAGGGTGCCTGACCACAGATACCGCAGTACTTTTTCTTTTTATTACATAATCGTATTACTTCACTAACCATTCTTTTAACGGCCTCATTTCTTTCATCTCCAATATAAGCAATTTTGGCGTTATCTCTGTCTGCTCCTAAAACTAATTGCGTCAAGTCGTTTGAACCAATACTCATTCCGTCAAAAATTTCTAAAAACTCTTCGGCTAAAATTACATTTGAGGGAATTTCGCACATCACAATTACTTTTAATTCGTCCTTGCCTTTTTCTAATTCAAATTTCTTCATCAAATCTAAAACTCGTTTCCCCTCTTCCACCGTTCGGCAAAATGGCACCATTACCCAAATATTTTTTAAACCA
This sequence comes from uncultured Candidatus Saccharibacteria bacterium, assembly GCA_964619425.1. Classification (GTDB taxonomy): domain Bacteria; phylum Patescibacteriota; class Minisyncoccia; order Minisyncoccales; family CAZUDS01; genus CAZUDS01. The sequence goes on along the minus strand of CAZUDS010000007.1, from coordinate 9,501 downwards.
AAAATCTCTCTAACCTTCCTTATCGCTTTACATTCCATTTCAAAAGCGCGATGGAATTTCTGGTCGTAATACCTCGAAGCGCCCCTCCAGCCAAGCATGGGATTGGCCTCTCTTGGTTCAAATAACTCTCCGCCAATAAGATTGCGATATTCATTGGTTCTAAAGTCTGATAATCTCAAAATCACGGGTTTCGGATAAAAAGCGGCTCCTATTTTGCCGATGCCCTCAGCCAATTTATCTACAAAAAATTGAGTTTTATCTTGATAGCCAAGAGTCAAATTATCAATTTCTCTTTTCAATTTAACCGGTAAATTTTTATAATTCAAAAGAGCCAAAGGATGAATTTTAATGTTATTGGCGAATATAAACTCTTCTCTGGCTAATCCAACACCATCGTTGGGCAGGAAACTTGTTTGAAAGGCCTGGTCGGGTTCGCCCAAATTCATCATTATTTTAACTTTTGGTTTTTTAATTTTGGCGATATTGGTTTTTTTGATATGAAAAGGAACTATCCCTTCGTAAACTTTGCCAATTTCACCCCCGGCGCAACTAACCGTAACCTCTTGACCCGTTTTTAAAACCCTGGTACCGTTTCCTGTTCCAACAATACAAGGTACTCCTAACTCTCGGCTAACGATTGCCGCATGACAGGTTCTTGAACCGCTATCAGTAACTATTGCCGAGGCCAATTTCATTGCCGGCACCCAATCGGGATCCGTCATATCGGTAATTAAAATTTCGTCTTTTTTAAATTTTTTAATATCTTTAACGCCCATTATTCTATTTACTCTTCCTTGACCGATTTTTTTGCCAATACTCAATCCGCTAACCAGAACTTTTATTTTTTTGTCTTTGATTTTTGATTGGTCTAAAATATACTCTTCCAAGACCCCAATGTCTTTCTTGCTTTGAACTGTCTCTGGTCTTGCCTGAACAATATATAATTTTCCCTCTTTGCCATCTTTTGCCCACTCCATATCCATTGCCCGACCGTAATGTTCCTCAATTAAAATAGACCACCTGGCAAGAGTTAATATTTCTTCGTCCCTTAAAACGAATTTCTGGCGATCTTCTGGAGGAACTGGAATGTCTTTTGTTGATTTTTGGGGACTCTTATCATAAATCAATTTTATTCTTTTTGAACCAAGTTTTTTCTCTAAAATTGGCGAAAACCTCTTTTTGAGGGTGGTTTCAAAAACATAATATTGATCCGGCTCCACTTTTCCTTTAACCACATTTTCGCCTAAACCGTAACTGGCGTTAATTAATACAACATCGCCGAAACCTGATTCGGTGTCGCAAGAAAACATCACGCCGGCCGAAGCCAAGTCAGAACGAACCATTTTCTGAATTCCGACCGATAAAGCAATCTTAAGATGGTCAAACCCCTTTTCTTCCCGATAAAAAATTGCCCTATCGTTAAATAAAGAAGCAATGCATTTTTTCACTGCCAACAATAACTCTTTTTCGCCTTTGATATTCAAAAAAGATTCGTGTAAGCCAGCAAAACTTGCTGTTGGCAGGTCTTCCGCTGTGGCTGAGCTTCTTACTGCCACATCTGGATTTCCACCATATTCTTTGCCTAATTTCCGATAAGCATTTATAACTTCTTTTTTCAAATTTGTTGGAAAATCGGATTTCAAAATAAGCACTCTTGCCGCCTTCCCTTTTTGTTGTAAATTTTCTAAATTTTTTATGTCAATATCTTTGAAAATCTCTTTTAGTCGCGGCAAGAGTTTGTTTTCTTCTAAATAATGCCAATAAAAATGCGAGGTGGTGGCAAAACCATTAGGGATATTTATTGGTTCAGTTTTTAGTTTTTCGTTTTTAGTTTTTAGTTTAGCGAAGCGATTAATCATCTCTCCTAGAGAAGCATTTTTTCCACCCACCAAAGGAACATCTTTTTTAGAGATTTCTTTGAACCAAAGAATATATTTTTGTTTTTTGTTCATCATAAATTTTCTTGCCTCTTTTTGGTATTTTTCTTTATTCATAACAGAAGTTTTATGCCAAATACCATTTTAAGGCCCGGAAACCCTTTATTTGCCCTGTTAAAGATTCATTTTTTGGTGGCTGCAATCTGGCTTGGCAATCTCTGTCAGGGTCTGCGCGACTTCTTGGTAACGCCTTTTATGGTGGCAGTCGCCTAGAGTTAGAAATTACTTTATTCACTGTAAATTGGGTTAATTTTTGAGCGATGCCGAAGACCTTTTGGCATTCCTTTCTTGAATAAACTCTTATTTCTGGAGGATAACGAGATTCAATGTAATACCTATTTAAAATTGCCGCTTTCTTTTTTATTTTTTTCAAATCTTTATCTACTTCTTCGCAAAGATTTATCAGAAAAACCAGATCGTGAGTTTTAGGAAATTCTTTATGATTAAACACTAAAAAACCTTTTAGATATTTTTCAACTGCCTGATGGCAGTGAAAACAAAGTGTATCGGAAGGCCCTTTTTCTTGGTAAAGAATTTCAGCTGCTTTCATGTCATTCTGAGCCTTCTGAAGCCATTCTTTATAAAGCTGATCATTATTTTTGTTCATAAACCAGTTTTCCTTTTTGGGTAATATCTCTAATAAAAAAATCACCTAAGCTAATTCTTTTTTCCACCTCTTTTGGAGTGAAAACTAAAAAATCTAAGGGCACCTTTCTGTTTAAGAGAATTTTCTCAACCTCAAGAAGCCGCCTGCCTGGAGATTTTTTAGTTTTTTTAATAATAAACAAATCAAGATCGCTATCTTTTGTCGGCTTTCCATTAGCAAAAGAGCCAAAGAGAATAATTTTCTCTGGCTTATATTTTTCTACAATCTGAAGAGTTATTTTTTTAATCTCTTTTTGGTATTTTTCTTTATTCATAACAGAAGTTTTATGCCAAATACCATTTTAAGGCCCGGAAACCCTTTATTTGCCCTGTTAAAGATTCATTTTTTTGGTGACTGCAATCTGGCTTGGTAATCTCTAACAGGGTTTACCTGGCCTCCCAACAGCCCTTTTAAGTGACAGTCACTCATTAAAAGATGTTCGAATCCCGGCTTCGAACATCGCTATATACCTTGTTAGGCAATGTATCTTTTTCTTATTCGAACGAGAATTTTTATAAGAATAAACCAAATCGCACTCCAGATTAATAAATTAATTAGTGCAAATACCCAAATAAACTGCCATTCATATCCCCTACCCCAAGTTCCAATTCGATATGGCAACGGAAAACCACTCAAAATTACATCGCCTTCTCCAATCTCTATATATTTGCTTACAAATGTGGTAATTAAACCCAAAGTGACTGAAAATATTTTTACTAAAATGCGTTCCATAATATTCGTTATTATCACACCCCAGATTAATGCTTAAGATGTAAAACTTCTTGGAAGGCATTTTATTGAAGCCCCTTCCCCACAAATTCCGCAAATTCAGCAAGTCGACAGGCGTAAGCCCATTCGTTATCATACCAGGCAACCACTTTGACTAAATTATCATTCGCCATGGTCAAGGAAGCATCAACAATAGCGGAAAAAGAATTGCCAATATAGTCAGAAGAAACAAGAGGAGCATCCTCTATTCCTAAGATTCCTTGCCACTTTTCCTTTAGTGAGGCCTGCTTGAAAATATAATTTACTTCCTCAGCTGTTGTCTCTTTCTCCACTTCACAAATCAAATCCAGAATAGAAACAGTTGGAGTCGGCACACGAAAAGCAATTCCATCTAATTTCCCTTCGAGTTCAGGTATCACCTTGCCAATGGCTTTGGCCGCTCCTGTTGAGGTGGGAATAATATTTAAGGCGGCTGCCCTAGCCCTCCTTAAATCCTTATGAGCCAAGTCCAAAATTTGTTGATCATTGGTATAAGAATGAATTGTGCTCATAAATCCCTTAATTATTCCAAAATTATCATTTAAGATTTTTGCTACCGGAGCTAAGCAATTGGTAGTGCAAGAAGCCATATCAATAATATCATCCTTTTTTGGTTCAAATTCCTCCTGATTTACTCCTAAGATAAAAGAGGGAATTTTGTCCGGCGTCTTGCTGGGAGCTGAGATTATCACTTTTTTGGCCCCGGCTTTTAAGTGTTTTGAAGACCCCTCAAAGTCGCTAAAAATTCCGGTGCATTCCAAGACAATATCAATTCCCAATTTTTCCCAGGGAAGATTGGCTGGATCTTTTTCAGCTAAAATTAAAACTCTTTTTCCAGACAAAGTTCCATCAACCAAAAGCTCCTTTTCGGTGGATTTAACTGATTTTTTATAAATGCCATAAAGAGAATCATATCTCAAAAGGTGAGCTAAGGTCTTGGGATCAGTTAAATCATTAATCGCCACCACTTCCAAATTAGGGTGGGCATCTAAAATTCTTCTAAAGGTTGGCCGGCCTATCCTACCAAATCCATTAATAGCAATTTTTATTGGCATAAAAATTGAAGCACCAAATTACCCCAGTTAGATGGTTCGCTAACGCTTACATCTAACGGGGCAGGCAAGCACTAAAAATAACTTAAATCACAAGCACCAAGCACCAAATTCCAAATAAATTTCAATATTCAATAATCAAGTTTTAAATCCGAAGCACGAAGCACGCTGGATGCGAAGCAGACTCCCCGTAGGGTTGCATTCGAAACAAATTCAAAATCTCAAATTCTAAATTCTAAACAGTTTTGAATTTTGAACATTAGAATTTAGATATTGTTTCGGATTTCGGATTTCGGATTTCGGATTTCGAATTTTATCAGTGGGATTTGGAATTTGTGATTTGGAATTTTTAATCGTGAATATTTAATAACTGCGAAATTTTTTCTTTTTTTATAATCCTGGTCTGGTTTTTTCCCTTGCTCTTTTTATTAACTCTTCCCTTATTTCTTCAGCCTTTTCTTCTGAAAGGCCAGGAAGAAATCCTTCAGACATCATGCCACGACCAGCGACCTGAGAACCGGCAGTCTGAATCATAAGATCGCTTAAACCCAAAATACGAGCCAATATCCCTCTGCGAATATCTACATTTTGAATTCTCTCATACGGAATAGAAGTATATCTCTTCCTAATTACTCCATATTCTTTTTTAAAAGCGTCCTCGGCAAGTTGATACTTATAAGCATTGTAGCTCAACTTAGCCCAATTCCATCTAAATCCAATAAATCCAAACCAGCTAATATAACATAAACTTATTATCCACCAGAGAGAATCTCTCTCCCCTCTCAGAATCACCAAAAATATCAAAATAGGAATAAATATCAGCAATGTTAATTCGGATACCATAAAACGAAGGTAAAATATCCAAACCGCTTTAGGATCTAATTTTTCCATAAAAACTTTAAGAAGTTTAATTAAAAACTCGACTTTCTATCATTTTGGGGCGATTTTTGTCTTTATCGGCAGCGAAACTTTTTCTATTAAATTCTATACTTTGATGAATTCTCTTAAAGGAGTGAAGTGTTTCGTCTTTTTGAACTCATCAAGAGTTATTTCCATTATCTCAATTTTAATAATTTCCCTATTTTCATCGTAATCAATCACAACATTGCCCCTTATTTCAGAGTCAACGCTTCTTTTATTGCTAAACCTGATGGTAAGAGTGTTTGATTCTTTATCGTATTTTATTTTTGATTTCATATTTAAAAATATTTACTGATTTTTGATGTATCAATTATTGTGATTACTTTTAAAATTGAATTTTCCTTCTCTAAAATAATTAAAAGGAGATGGTCTCTTTTTAATTTCCAATTTAAATAAATCTTCTTTATCAAAAATCTTATTGGAACTTTTAAAGAATATTCGACTTTATCAGGATTTCTAATAAAACTTTTTACTTCTGCCTCAGAAACCCCTCTTTCCTTCATTCTTTCTAAGGCATGCTTTGTGAAAACTATTTTCATCTTATTAAGATTTCATTCGAGTAGCAATTTTCCAGGCACATAGGCATCGCTTCGTGATTGCTATTTTTGCGATCGAAGAGAAGCAAAATAATGGTGGCAGTTTTCGTCTTTATTGGAAGCGAAACTTTTTCCATTAATTTTTATTCTTTGATGTTTAAAATCTGACAGATTTTTTCTTTATCGAAGCCGACCACGATTTGACCGTCAACATCAACAACAGGCACTCCCATTTGGCCCGATTTTTCAATCATCTCCTTTAGAGATTTCTCATCCTGAGAGACATCAATTTCTTCAAACTCAACATCGCGTTCTTTTAAGAACGCTTTTAGGGTGATGCAATAAGGACAAGAAACCGTGCTAAATACGCGAACCTTTAGTTGGGACATAAGAGTTTAGGATTATTATAGTTGGCAGCCTGATAGCTCAGTCAATCTTTCAAGCGACAACATTCCTGGTTCCTGTCTTCCGTCAGGAAAACGCCAATCCGGGATAGACCTGACATTTGCCTCTTCACACATCGCCAGTTCTTGAGGGCTAGCTCGGTCAGAAGCGCATTCAATATAGGGCAAATACTTTGCTGCCTCGCCAAACATTTCTTTTTGAGCAGTACAGGCAGGGCACCAATGGGTTCCATAAAATTTAACTCCTTTTTCACTTAAACATTTAGCCAATGCCACCAATTTTTCTTCCGGCATATCTATTGGGGGCGGGGTTCTTCCGGCAGGTTCTTCGGCGACAGGGATTTTTTCATCTAAGTTAATCCCTTCTTGAGGGAATAAAAGTTTTCCGTCTTTTGTCACATAAGAAGGGAATTCCTGGTCTCCAATTTTGAGCCGGATTTTATAAATTCCGCTTTCCTCAACAACATCTACCAAAGAAACATTCATATCCTCTGCCAGCCTAAAACCTTCTTTGTTCTGATTAATAAAATCAATCGCCCTTTGAGCCGCTGCTTGAGGGGAAAGAATCCCTTCTTCTTTTCCCTGCCGGTTAATATAGAAAAAAATTCCTCCGATAATTAAAGCGGCAACAATTATCGCTATTGGGATTAAGTTTCGGTTTGAATTTGACATAATTTTAATTTTTTTTAATTAACCTTAAGACCTTTATTTTATTTTATTTCAAAACCCAAAAAATAGCAAACACTCCAAAATAATTCTCTGGGGAATCAAAATTCAATTTTAAGGGTGGGGTCTGGCATGTCCTGCCATCTCTCTCCTACGCTTCCGCCTTCGTCTATTAGATCTTCACCCACTGACCAGATTATCTTTTTTTCAGACGAAAATCTAATTGGCTGACCATCAAAAGGATCTCTGGGTATTTCTGGAATGTATTTTGGCACCAACTCGTCTAAAGAGATCGGAATTTTGCCGGTCTCGGCCTGATATGCCTTAATAGCATTTGTCATATGACCCCTTATCAAATTCATATTGCAGCAATCCGCCAAAGGGCATCTCAAGGTTAATTATATCTTTGTCAGAGACCTTCTCAACATATTTTATAATTGCTCTGGTGGGATTATGACTGGCAACTATTAAAACATTTTTCCCGTTTTTTAAATCTTTTTCAACATATTTTTTATAGAAAGGTATGGTCCTTTTAACCACATCGGCCAAGCTTTCTCCTCCGGGCGGAGCAATATTATAACTTCGGCGCCAAAGATAAACCTTTTCTTTGCCATATTTTTTCATTGTTTCCTCTTTGTTTAACCCCTGCAGTTTGCCGTAATACCTTTCGTTCAGGGCTTCAGAAACAAAAACCGGTATGTAGTCCTTGTTCAACTCTTTAAAATTGCCCCAATTTTTCATTTTACCCTTAAAATAGCGGAAAATGGGATATTGGTCTTTTTTTTCCAAGACCTTCAAAACGGTATGCAAATTTCTGATTAGAGGAGAGGTATAAACAACATCAAAATCAAGAGTCGGTATCTCAAAATCAGCCCGCATTAGAGGCACATCAACCCAGCCGGTAAACCTATTTTCCAGGTTCCATTGCGACTTAAAATGTCTCAATAAAAATAGTTTAGGCATAACCCTACGAATTACAAATTAATACGAATATACGAATAGCGAGGCAGTGATTTCAGGGACGCTTAAAAGCCGAGCGGGCACGGTGTCCCGAGCGAAGCGAGGGACGAACGCAGGCTTTTACGCGAGTGAGCGAGACGCGCTGGGCGAGCGAACAACCCTGAAATCAGCTTGCCGAGCAGATCTCTTCCTCAATTTCCAATAACCTATTATATTTGGCTAATCTTTCGGGCTTGACTGGCGCGCCTGACTTAATGAAATCAGCGCCGATGCCAACACTAAAATCAGCAATAAAATCGTCTAATGTTTCGCCTGAGCGATGGGAAACCATTATTTTCCAGCCAAATTTTTTGGCTAATTTCCCCGCCTCAACGGCTTCGCTTACCGTCCCTATTTGATTAATTTTAATAATTACGCCATTGCAAAGATTATTTTTTTGAGCCATTTTGATTCGTTTTGGATTGGTCACCGTTAAATCATCTCCGATTATCAGTAATTTTTCGTTTTTCGCTTTTAATTCTACGTTTGCCAATTTCCATCCCTCAAAGTCCTCTTCTCCAAAAGAATCTTCAAGCCCGATAATTGGGTATTGTGAAATTAATTCCTGATAATAGATTAACAACTCTTTTCTTGATAAAAGTTTTCCCTCTATTTTGTATTTATTTCCTTTTTGAAATTGACTGGCAGCGCAATCAAGAATAATTTTAATGTTTTTGAAATTGTCAGAGGCCTTTTTTATCAATTCCAGGATTTCTTTTGCCTTTGATATTGGCGGCGAAAATCCTCCCTCATCCCCTATTTCTGTTTTCCCAAATTTTTCTTTTATAATTTTGCCTAATTTTTTATAAATTTCTTTTGCCAAAGAAAAATTTTCTGAGAATTTTTCAAACTGCGGAACAATCATAAATTCTTGGATATCTAGTTCATTTTTGGCGTGCGCTCCGCCGTTAATTATATTAAAACAGGGCTTTGGTAAAATTATTTTTGATTTTTTTTTATTTCCGTTTTTGATTTTAAGATGAGAATAAAGCGTTCTTTGATTTGTTTTTGCTCCCAGACGGCAAATCGCCATTGAGACCCCCGCAATGGCATTGCCGCCTAAATTGGACTTGTTTTCCGTGCCATCTAACCCTAAAAGCAAAGTATCAATTTCTTTTTGTTCTCTTGGATTTTTACCAATTAGCGCTGGAGCAATAATCTCATTGATGTTTTTTATTGCCTGATTTGTATCAATTATTTTTGCCTCGTATTTTCCAGTAGAAGCGCCGCTTGGCACACTCGATTTCACTGAAAAACCGCCTGCCCCCGCTTCAACCTCAAGAGTTGGATTGCCTCTTGAATCCAATATTTTACTGGCTTTTATTAAATTAATTTTTAACTTTTGGGTTTTAAGTTTTGACTTCATTTATGTATTTATACACATTTACCGACGCTTTCGTCCCTTCGCCTGCCGCCACTACAATTTATTTCGGGCACATAGGCACTCGGTCGCTTTGCTCCCTCGTGCGCTATTCCGCCCTAACCCCGCCCTCTAAGTGCATTGAATTTTGGTTATACGAGTAAATTAAGTTTAATTTAAAGGCTCTTTGTTTAATCTTTATTCTCTGAGCA